>JAHIVM010000270.1 GCA_018816665.1 Candidatus Zixiibacteriota bacterium | reverse complement strand
GGGCGGTCACGCCCATTGACGAAGCTATCAATGCCGATGTGGCGTTCGGGTCGGACAGAAGTGTCGTCCGTCCCATGCCCGACCCGCGCGGAGACACCAGCTCAAACCCCGCGACCGAGCCGCCAGGGCCGACGAGCAACACCAATACGACTATCAGTATACGGGCTGTCATCGCGCTATCACCACGGTTGTTTTGAACGTTTCCACGCCGGCTGCCTCGCAGAATATCACATAGATGCCCACCGGCAGACGTTCCCCGCTGTCGTTCCGACCGTCCCAGACAAAAGGCTCACCGGACAGGCGAACGTCGTTCTCAAGGAAAGTCCGTACGGGCCGACCGGCCCGGTCGAATATCTTCAGGGTGTAGCTGTCAGCCTCGGGACCAACCATCAGGAGCGAGGTTTCATCGTCAATACCGTCGCCGTCAGGAGAAATTATGCGAGGCGTCGCTATGACCTCAAGCCCCTCACTGCCGGTGATTCTGAAACTCACCACATTACGCCGTCCCGGCGAGCCCCCCACAGAATCAGCCCTGTCCCATGTGTCCTCGTAGGGAGGCGTTTCGCCACGGCTCCAGGTGTAATTGCTCTCCTTGCCGCGGCCGTATCGGTATCTATCCGCCTCCAATGAGAAGTCGTCGACCAGGCGAACCAGATCGGCCGTAACGTTGTTGAGCGCGGGCCAACCGACCGGCTGGTGCAGCAACCCGGCATACGTCTGGTAGAAAAAGCGGAAGTCGGACGAATCCTGAACAAGCACATAGTACGAATCGACCGGCAACCACAATGGTTCATCGGATATCAGCACCAGGGACAGTGAGTCCCCAAGCGACCAGCCCTGCAAGTTGATTGAATCCCCGCTGATGTTTTTCACTTCCACCCATTCACTGGTCAGCGGCATTTCGGGGTCGGGAAGAAACTCGTTGAGAATAACCGGCGGGAAGTCTCCCCCCGGCGCAACGAAGTCAAAACGGTTGTTCTCCAGCCGGTCGTCATCGGGCAGCACGGCAGCCAGCACCTGATGTCGCTCGGGGAAAAAGTAGCGCCCGATCAGAATAACCGTATACCCCGTATCGAGAGAACCAACACTTTCCGAGGCAATCAACTCCCCGAGCAAGTTCTGCGCAGTGCTGTCGATGTGGTACAGACTCAGAGTGGCATCGGCGATTGAGGTCTCCCCCGTATTCTTTATTCTGAACGCCAGATCGGTGGCTCCGTCGAAAATGGTTGGCGCTACGTTCAGTATCGCCAGGTCGACCGGTACGGTGGTTACAGAATTGGTCCGTCCCGGTGTTGACCCTGAGGGATCAATGCACACCGCGATTTCATCATTGATAAGCGATGTTCGCTCCCAGGATACGCCGTCCGGACCGGCCGATGGCCACTCAAAGAGCGATTCCCGTACATTGACCCGAAATACGGCTGTCCGCCCCCCGGTATTACTCATGCGAATCGGCGCCTCGGCGATACGGTAATCGCCATCGACACCTGTCTCCCACACCCCCGAGCTGTCACCATAATGCTCTTCGTAGCGGTCGGCATTGCGGCAAACAACCAGGTACTCGTGCGACTGAAGGGTGACTGCATTGGTCCCGGTAAACGCAAAGGACCCCGAATCGGTCGTGGAATACCACCAGAATACATACAGGTCGAGATTCACCGATCCGGACAGATCATTGTATATCTCAAACCACTCCAGCGACGTCTCCGTACCCGGCTCATTGACCATCGCTTCATTGATCACCAGGCGGGCTCGAGCATCAACTGCACCGAGAGCGGAAATCAGCAGCAACGCAATCAGACAGTGCTTCACAGCGATGCCCCCAGTTCCAGAGCGAACATCGTGTGATGCCGCGTACTGCCATCTCTGCGAAATACGTGAGCCATTTTCACTGCTAATGTCATACCATCGAAAATCCGTTGTTGGGAACGTACATAACCGTACCAGTAACCAACTCTGGTGTCGCGGTTTAGATCACACCGCAGCCAGCCCTCAAGACTGCTGTTGCGGCCGGATCGATACTCCAGACGCGTAAACAACGACACCTGAACATCCAGGGTATCCCTGCGATCCAGCGCAATATAACTCCTCAAGCTGGTTCGGTCACCTGCGAATCGACCTGTCAGCCGGATCTCCTGCCGATCCCCGTCGCCATCGGTTCCACCCGACTGTCGCCGCTTCCACTTCCCCAAATACTCCAGTGCAAGCGAACAATCGGCCCTCAGATCCCGCACCAGGCCGCTGGAAAACTCCGTATTGCCATAGTGCTGATTATACTGGGCGACCACAACTTCATTCATGAATCGCGTGTTGTCGTCCAGCCCGACTGTCGTGCGAAGCATGAGCCCCTCCTGACCGCGTCTTTTGCTGGTGTATGTCAAGTCTATTGTCTCCAGACTGTCAGAACGGCTGAGCACGCCCGCTTTGCTGCCGGCGGTGATGTCCCGGAAGTTGTCATCGTACGCCCAGACAGCGTAGCGAATCTCGGCCTGCCGACGTCGACATCTGCCCTCCACCACCCCGCCCCAGGCACTGCTGTCGGCATTACGTTGATAACAGAGTTCCGCCGCCGCCACACCCTGATCGTGCCGGTACTCATTGCCGAGCGCAAAAAGCACCTGCGTGAGCGATGAATCCGAGTGCCTGTTTTGCACGTTGTTGATACCGACGATACCCACGGGGCGCCAGTGGCCATTGGTACGCCCGAACATCAGTCCGGAGGAGACTATCCGATGGCGGTCATCGCGATTGGCGCCGGCAATCGACTCCACATCGAGGCCGTGCAATCGCACCGTGACACGCAGGCCGTTGTAACCGCCGTGGTCGGGATAGGCCAGCGATTCACCGTCCAGGCGCGACGAGCACGACAGCAGTTTCCCCCGGTACCCGAAGGTCGTACCCAGGCCCATGCGGGTGGTGAATGTGCCGACCGTAACACTCCTGATAACTCCGTGAGTCGACCGGTAGCTCACACCCCGCCTTACGAACCGCTCCCGCCCGGATCGGGTGCGGTTGACACTCAGATCCGCCCTGACGGCGGGTCCGATTCGGGCGGTGACATTGGTCTGGTAACTGAAAGCACCGCCAGCATCAAGATCCCGTGCGTACCGGTGCGACACGGTTCCCCGGACGCCGTCCGACGATTCCGGACGGACAAACGCCCTCTCCTGCTCGACCGTCAGCAGAGCACGTACGCCACCGCTGTCCGAACCTGCG
>JAHIVM010000269.1 GCA_018816665.1 Candidatus Zixiibacteriota bacterium | reverse complement strand
CCAAAATAGGCAGAGGGTACCACAAAAACAAGATGTTTGAATCCAAAAGGGATTGGGAGATCTGAGCTAGGTTCGAACATCGGCGTCGTCAAGCGCGTGGCGCACCGCGCGCGCGATAGACTTCAGGGTCAGCGGCTTTCGGATAAATGATGATGCCCCCAGTTGCAGGGCCAGGGCCACCCGACTGCTTTCGGCATAACCGGAAACGATGATCGCCCGCTGATCCGGCCGGACTTCCAGGGCCGCCTTAAGCGTCTCGGCACCGTCGATAGTACCGGGCATGATCATATCAAGCACCAGCAAATCCTGGGGGGTCTGTGAGAGCACCTGGATGGCCTTTTCGCCGCAGTCGACCGAACTGACCCGGTAGCCGAGTTTTTCCAGCAGCCGCTGGGTTACGTCCCGCTGAATCCTGTCATCGTCCACGATCAAAATGCTCTCCGTGCCACCTGAAATCTGCTCCGGTTGAACTGGCGGCGTATCCTCACGTGTGATCGGCAGGTAGACATAGATGGAGGTTCCTCGATTCGGCTCGCTGAAACAGTCAACATAGCCGTTATGGTCCTCCACGACCGCATGCACAACACTCAGTCCCAATCCGGAGCCACGGCGGCGATCCGAGGTTTTGGTGCTGAAAAAGGGGTCGAATATTTTGGCCTGCACGTCGGCCGTCATGCCGACACCGTCATCCGACACGGTCAGTTTTACATATTCACCCTGACTGACCTGGCCCGGATTCCCGGTAGCATCGTCAACATAGTAGTTCTCCGTGCGAATACTGAGCGTACCCTTACCGTTGACGGCATCACGGGCATTGGCGAGGAGATTCACCACGACGCGGTACAACTGGGCACTCCCCCCCATGATGCTCATGAGGCTCTCGCTGAGATCCAGTTCGACACTCACGGTCGGGGTCAGCAGGCCGTCCTGCCTCACTGCCTGATGGATGAGCTTGTTGAGGTTCAGCGGCGCCTGGTTGTAGTGGCCGCGACGACCCAGGGTGAGCAATTGCTGGTTGATCTCTGCGATCTGGGTAGCCGCGTTTTCCATTTCATCGAGATACTCCCGGGCAACATGTTCGGGCGGCAGTTCATCGCGAATCAGCCCCGGATAGGCGGCCAAAGGACCGAGCAGATTATTGAAGTCGTGGGCTACCTGACCCGCAATGCGTCCGGCGGTTTCCAAACGCTGGGCTCGCGAGGCGAATTCTTCGAGTCTCTTAATCTCCGTCACATTGTGAGATGTTGTCAGAACCGTGTTTACCTGTCCATCGGCGGAAAACTCGGGCACCAGCAACCAGTCAAAAATAATAGACCCTTTGGGAGTATCGAGAGTGAATTCGACGTTATGTGGTTCACCGTTCAGGAACACTGTGTCCAGGGCATGCGTCCAGAGCGAAACTAGTTCCGGTGCGAATCCCATATCCTCATGCGTACGCCCGATATAGTCTTCCGGTTTGGTGCCGGTAACCCGGTATACAGCCGAATTGACATATACGTGGCGGTGTTCGCGGTCAAAGCGCATGATGATGTCGGGTGAGTTTTCCGCCAGCGCCCGGTACATCTCGCGGCTCTGGTGCAGCTCCTGTTCCACCCGCTTACGACCGGTGACGTCATCAGCAAAACACATTCCTCCGCTGATCTCGCCGTCGTTGTCGTAGATGCAACTGAAGATTACGCGCATGGGTGTCACCTTGCCGGCCGATGCCGACCGGTAATCGCCATCGTAGTAGGTGACTTTTCCCTGCAGCGCCCCTCTGACCGCCTCCAGCATCTGCGGATCGGCGACGGTATGCAGCATGTCAAAGTCGTGCATTGCTTCGGGGGTCGGTACGCCGAGCATGTCCACAAACTTCTGATTACAGGCCTTTATCAACCCCTGCCGGTCATATTGCATGATACCGACCGGGGCGTGAGTAACGATGGCCCGGTATCTTTCTTCGCTTTCCCGAAGTTTGATTTCGGCCCGTTTCCAGTCGGTGAGGTCGCTGGCGAAGTTCAGGGTAGCCGGCTCGCCCTCCCACACAATGACCACAGCGTTTGTTCTGACCCATCGAATCTCGCCCGACTTGGTCACAAATCGGAAGATATTGATAGACGGGATGTCTTCGCCGCGCAGGCGACGAACGTACCGGTCCACGGCCTCCTCCCTGTCCTCCTCGTATATGAGATCGACGATGCCCATTCCAATCAATTCCCGGGTACTGTACCCGGTAAGCGTCTTGACAACCGGGTTGACAAGCTGAAACCGGGCATCCTGAATCACAAAAATAGCGTCAAGGGAGTTTTGAATAAGTAAACGGTACTTCTCTTCTGACTTCCTCTGCGCCTCCTGAATATGTCGCTGTTCAGTGATATCCAGCACCATGGCCTGCACGGCGGCGCGATCACGATACTCAACGTTCTGTGGACGGATCTCAATCCACCGCTCCGAACCATCGTGCCTTGCAGCCCTGAATTGAATGACATGATCGGAGGATAGGCCGTCTTTTGCGCGCATGATTCCGGTCGTAACCTTGTCGCGATCATGGGGGTGGACTCTGCCCACGAGATCATCGAGGGTCATTGACTGGAGCCTGTCGACATCAAAACCGATCATCTCCGACATCGCCCGGTTCACAAAGACTATCTGTCCGTCCTGGATGATGATCAGACCCTGCAGGGTTTTGTCCACGAACGAGTGGTACGCCTCACCAACAAGGGCCGGTCCCTCGTTTCTCACGCCGACCGCGCCAATGGTGCTCAGGCCGCAATCAGAGTACTGTAAATGGCAGTGCCAGCGGTACAACATGATGGTACCGTCGTGCGCAATCAATCGGAGTTCGCAGGTATCCTGTCGGGGTGTATTGTGTTTCCAGTTGAGTGCGGTTTGACGAAGGGTCGGGGCGTCATCGGGATGAACGAAGTCGACTATTGATCGGCCAACGATTTCATCGTGGGCCATACCGAGTATTCGTTGGGCGGCCGGGTTAATCTCAACGATACGTCCATCGGCCTCAAACCGGAGGACCAGGGTCTCCGTGTGAGCCAGTACGTCATCAATGAGGGACTGGTCGAAACCTGCGTTGTCGGCAGAAGCCCCGCCTGAATTTGCCATGTCTATACCATCGCGGCCGCTATCAGCAGACACACCGCCTCCACTGCAAGAACAGTCCCGTTTTCATGTGCGTGATCAAACACGCCCCCGGAGAGTAGCCCCTGTAAGACAGACCTTACCCGCCTTGCTGACGTTG
>JAHIVM010000268.1 GCA_018816665.1 Candidatus Zixiibacteriota bacterium | reverse complement strand
CCCCAACACTCGTCGGAGCTTCCGCCGTGCACAACTAATGCGTTGTGGTATAAATGGTTAGGTGGGCGATGCGGGCGTGAAAAAAATAGCCTGTCAACGATAAACCGGGCCCGTACGTAACAAAACATGGGGCTGTGAAGCCAGTTATCCGATGTGATGGAACCGTGGATACAGTTTGCCGGGGTGTCTCAAAACCGCTACATTAGTTCAACTAATTGCTCAAAAAGTGTACTCATGAAACGCGAATATTTCCTCATCTCGCTCTTTTTTCTGATCACAGCGATCATCTTCTATCTGTTTTATCAGGTCATCATTCCCTTTTTCGTGCCCATCGCATGGGCGGCCGTATTTGTGATTCTCTTTTTTCCGCTGTATGAAAGATTGCTGAGCCGGTTCAAACATCCCAACGGAGCGTCGGTAATCATGTGCCTCCTGATTGTCGTGCTGATTATCGGACCGCTCACCTACCTGTTTATCGCCCTGGTGAATGAGGCAGCCGATGCGGTCGCCCGGGTCAACGCCCTGTACAGAACCGGTCAACTCAACGAGTTTTTTTCGTTCGACCTGCCCGGCAAAAGCTATCTGCAGGAGAAACTGGCTCCATACTACGACATATCCAAAATCGACTTTGATGTGCTTGTGCGGGATGCATTCAACAAGGTCTCGGGCGTGGTGGTCAAGCAGACTACCTGGCTGGTGGCCAACGGCACGCGCACCGTCTTCTTTTTCGGTTTGTTTATATTTGCGATGTTTTACTTCTTCCGCGATGGCCGGTTGTTGATGATCAAAATCAAACGTCTGCTGCCGCTGGCCCGACCCCAGGTCGAGCGCGCCATATCGGATCTTCGCGATGTCATCCACGCCACCATCTACGGCGGCGTGGTGATTGCCCTGTTGCAGGGCTTCCTGGGGGGACTGCTCTTTGTGATTATGGGGATATCATCGCCCATCTTCTGGGGCGCCATCATGGCGGTGCTGTCAATCATCCCGCTGGTCGGCGCCTCGCTGGTGTATATCCCGGCCGGACTTATTCTGCTGCTCGGCGGGTCGTACGTCAAGGGGATCATTGTGATCCTGGTGGGGGTGGTTGTGATCAGCCAGGTGGACAACGTGGTCCGGCCGTTGGTTATTGCGGGCAAAACCTCACTGCATCCGCTGATGTTGTTTTTCACGATTCTGGGCGGGATTGCGGCGTTTGGTATGCTGGGGCTGGTCATCGGTCCCATGATAGCGGCCGGATTCACGATTATCCTGCGGATATTTGAGATGCGGCTGCACCCGGCAGACACGACCTCGGAAGAGTTCCCTGCTGCAGACTAGAGGCATGGGGCATACCTGCCCGGCCGATTCCGACACAAACTATCGCGAACCAAATGTATTGTGGTCTGATTTGACCAGATTACATTGACAATCTGCGGCGTTTTTGACATACTGCCAGTGTCCGAATAGTACATCTTGATATAGCAAATCACAAAACGAGTGCGGCGTCCCGACCGGCAGGATTCGTGTCGCTGCGCCCTTCGGCTTTGGCTGGCAGTGTCAGAAACGGAGAGGGACAATGAGGAATATCAAGCCTGAAACGAAATCATACCTTCGCTGGTCGGTAGTGACCGTAGTAACGCTCCTTGCGCTCTGGGGCTGTGCGAGTTCCGACGACCCTACCAGCCCCACTCCGGTAACTCCGTCGGTTTCTATCGCCGATGCCTCGATTGCCGAGGGCAACAGCGGGACGGTCATCCTGCAATTCGTTGTCACAATCTCCTCGGCGCCCGCGGCCGGCAGTGATGCGATTGTCGATTGGGCCACGAGCGACGGCACTGCCACCACGGCCGACAATGACTATACCACCGCCAGCGGTTTCGTCATGTTCGAAAGTGGCGGGTCATTGACGCAAAACGTGATGGTTGGGGTCACGGGCGACACGGATGAAGAGCCCGACGAGACCCTTACTATAACGCTGAGCAATGCGAGAAACGCTACGATCAGCGATGCCACTGCGACCGGCACCATCGTCAACGATGACGCCGCGATTACGATTTCAATCAACGATAACACAGTTCCTGAAGGGGATGCCGGTACCAGCGACCTGAGCTTCACGGTAAGCATTTCGGCCGAGCCATCGGTCGGTGCGAATGTCACCGTTGATTGGGCTACAGCCGACGGCACTGCCACAGTCGCCGACGATGATTATGTCGCCGGGAGCGGGACGCTGACCTTTGTCAACGGCGCCGCCCTTTCGCAACTCGTTACCGTGGCCGTGAACGGCGATGCAACCGAGGAGCCGGATGAAACGATGGCCGTGAATCTCAGCAATGCCGTCAATGCCGGTATTTCCGATGTCCAGGGGGTTGGTACTATCACCAACGACGATACCACGATCATTGTGAGCGGCGACCTGATGGTCGATCCGACCTCACCCGGTCCGGAGGACGGTTTGACCTGGGCCACGGCCTACCACACGATCCAGGCGGCGGTCGATGTATCGTATTCGGCCGGCGGCGGTGAAATCTGGGTGGCGGCCAATACTTACACCAGCGGAAGTGTCGATCCCACCGTGCCGGTTGTGACCATGAAGACGGGTGTTGAGATATACGGTGGTTTTGAGGGTTACGGCGGCGGTACGGGCGCCCAGGAAACAGCGCGCGCCCAGCGTGACTACGACGCCAACGTTACCATTCTCGACGGTGAGGATGTCAGCGATCACGTCGTTCTTTCGCAGAGCGTTATGAACGCGGTAGTTGACGGCTTCACGATCACCGGGGGGTACGCCGATGATGACACCGGCGGCGGCATTTTCGTGCAGTATCAACCCATCGCGATCGCCAATTGCATATTCACGGAGAATTTCGCGCGGTTTGGTGCCGCGATCTACCTCACCGATGCCTCGTCACCCATCACCGACTGCGAGTTCTTCAACAACACCGCATCATCCAGCGGCGGCGCCATTTACATGTACCGTTCGTCGCCGACCGTGACCAACTGCCCGTTCACGGATAACGAGGCCGGTCTTTACGGTGGCGGCATGTACATTTATGATGATACCAATCCGGACTCCGAACCAATCATTCGCGATTGCTCGTTCTCCGGCGATACCGCGGTGGGGGCTTACGGCGGTGCGATATTCTGCCGGTATGCCTCGCCCCGTCTGGCCCACTGCACCTTCACGAGCAACTCCGGGCACGTGGGCGGCGGAATGTATATTCAGGACTGTACCCCTTCTTTGGACACCTGCACCTTTACATCTAACGACGGTGGTATAGAAGGCGGTGGTATTTACAGCTATACTGCCTCCCCGGAACTCACGTACTGCTATTTCATCACCAATCTTGCCACCCGGGGTTCAGGCATGTACAACTACCAGAGTTCATCGCCCATCCTGACCGACTGCAATTTCACCGGAAATGTCTCAACAACCACGAACGTGAACAGCGGTGGCGGCGGGATGCTCAATACGAACAATTGCGCGCCCGTGCTGACCCGTTGCGTCTTTTCGGCCAATACCACTGTGAAGCAGGGCGGCGGCATGCACAACTACGCCTCCTCGCCTACGCTGATTGACTGTGTATTCTCCGGGAATACATCCGAGGACGTCGGTGGTGGCCTGCATAACGACTGGTACTCCTGGCCCGTTGTCCAGGACTGCCAGTTCCTTGATAATGACGCTACCGTTGGCGGTGGCGGCATGAGTAACACCCGCTACAGTAGTCCCAGAGTGTCCAACTGCCTGTTCGCCGGGAATCAAGCCAATGACGGCGGCGGGCTGCGAAACCGAGATGAGTGCTACCCAGTTCTGGCAAACTGCACATTCTCCAAAAACGAGGCTCTCAACGAGGGCGGCGCCATGCGCAACGAAGACTTCTCATCACCCTCACTTATCAACTGCATCCTCTACAATGATTCCACCGGATGTATCTATCCGGAGGTGTCAAACGAATTGGGATCCCAGCCACACTTCTCACACTGCATCATTCTCACCTGCGGTGGCAGCGGTTCCTGGTTGAGCGGTATCGGTGTGGACGACGGAGGTAATCTTGAGGACGATCCGTTGTGGTTTAATGCGGCCACGTACAACTTTAGATTGCAGGCCGGTTCTCCCGGTATCGATGCCGGTAACAACATTGATATCTATGATCTGGATTTCGACAGCGACAGCACCGAAGTGCTGCCGATAAGCATGGGTTTTTACGGCAACCCACGGTTCCGCGATGATCCGGCGACCGACGATACCGGCACCGGGACCGCGCCGATTATTGATATTGGCATACATGAGTTCTAGGCGCTGAGGCAGGTCGAGAGTTGAGTGACCGGGCAGATATTGTGGGCGGCAGACGCCTCGTCTGCCCCTTTCACGGGTGCCATTCTCAAGTCTTCTTGAGGAAGTCTTCTGACCGGAAACGAAACATTATGACCGGCCACGCCGAGGACGCGCAGGCAGCTTGATGGCGGGCCGAACGCACAGTCAAGCGGACTTGACCGTGCCACCCGGCAGATTGGAAACCCGACTTGCCGGGCCCACTACTGTGTCAGTCGAAACATCACCTCGATTGCGATGATACAGGGGACCGCCAGCCAGCGCAGCTTGCTGTACGGCGGGCGGAATGGAATGCGGGGGGAGTCCCTGAGTTCGCCCAGTTTCCCCCACGCCTTTTGCCAGTACTTCTGCACAAAGGCCTTCAGAGCGCTGCATGCAAAGGCCGAGAGCATCATCAGGCACCCCAGAAACAGCAACGAGCTGTCATGTTGCACGTAATGCGTTCCAAGACTCCGTACCGCAGTATACACACAAACATCAGCAATTGCAGTCAAGATGTGCTGGAAAGCGGACAGGCGTGAGTCTGTTCTCAGAAAATCCGCGGTTGCATCATTGTTGAACATTGTATTCGTTGTCCCAACTCTGTGTTTGCTATTCGCACTCCAAAAACTAGATAAGTCCGACAACTACGGCCCCCCAGTACGCCGCAAGGCAAATCAACAGTGCAAGTTCCCCCCAGGCAAGATGTGACCAGGCGATTGGCCGCACCATCACGCCTGGCGCGAACTTGTCCCTACCCAGCCTCTCTCGGCACTCCCGATGAGAAAGCGACAGTGAGGACGCAAAGTAGGCAAGTCCGAGAGACACGGGAAGGTACCAGCATCCGAGAATCCGGTGGATCCAAAGCGGTACTTCGTGGTAGTCAAAGCCGGGGGGCGTGAATAAAGAGCAAACCCACGCCGACAGAACAAGCACCGATCCGGTCGTATACCGCACATGCCTGCGTTGGTATCGCAGGAAGTCCTGCAGTCGTTCGCTGCGCAGACGATCAAAGTCCAGTTCGTTCACGAAGAAACCTCCTCTCGGATCAGGCCGGCCCCAGCATACCATACAAAGACAAGAGTGTCAATGCTATAAGGAACTTCGTCTGCATATATCGCTGTAGTCTGCCCGGGCAGGCCTTCGATACGCCGATCAACATCCACCCATTTGATGCCGGCCCCGAACACTGACCCACCGTAGCGCAGGTCTCCGCAAGACGTACGCGTCCTGTCATGTAAAGCAACAACAATGATCCACCCCACTGAGGGTGCCTTCGCCTCAGAGACCTGCGACCAGGCGAGAACGCCGATCTCTGCCGATTCGGTGGCAAGACAGCTCACCCATCAATGACAGTGCATTCGATGTACGGATGATGTGGCGTGCGGAGATCGTCGCTACGGGGAAGTGGACAACGGTTTCTCTGGTCGGATAATCCACCGCTTGCTGTAGGGTACCCGTTCGGTCCCCCTCTAACTAGTCTGAGGGGGCCACGCGGGGGCAGCGTACCGGCAGTTGCGTGGTCGGACAGGGGCTGATTCACACTTCCGTACGCCCAGAGTGACTTGTCAGAGGGTCACCCGTCATCACCTAATGTGATCCCCGGCCCCCGTCTTTCCCCTTTACAGCCCGGCTGCCGTTGCCTTTCTTATCCCCATACACCAACTATCAGACAGGAGCGATCCCATGCTGCGTGTTATCTCATGGATGATTGTCTGTTTCGGGCTGCTGGCTACCCTCTCGTTCGCCGGCCCGGACCGGTCGTATTCCCCCGATATCAAAATCGACACCGTGCCGTTTTATCCCGGCGGCACCTACGATCCCGAGGTCCCGCATCCCAACGACTACCTCAAACACCCGCTCGGTCAATGGCCCCTGCGCTATGTCGAGCTGCTTGAGTATATCAAGGCAGTCGATGCGGCCTCAGACAGAGTGACCATTGAGCAGGCCGGGGCAACGTTCGAGGACCGCCCGTTGATGAACGTCTTCATCTCCACCCCGGAACATATCGCCCGTCTGGATGCCATCCGGGCCGACCTGAACACACTCGCCGACCCGGCCGGACTTGCCGGTACCGCCCTTGACGGTTTGGTGCAGGATCTCCCGGCCGCCGCCTGGCTGGGGTATACGATCCACGGCGATGAAGTCTCCGGTACCGATGCCGCCGCCATGCTGATCTATCAGCTTGCCGCCGGAACGGATGAAGGCACACTTACTATCCTGAATAACGTCGTCACCATCGTCAACCCGCTGCAGAATCCCGATGGGCGCGAGCGATACCTGGCCATGCTGCAAACCTACAAGAGCAGTGTGCCCAACTACAATCGCTCCGCCATGCAGCATCAGGGAGTCTGGCCCTGGGGTCGGACCAATCACTACCTGTTTGATCTCAATCGAGACTGGATCCTGGCGGTGCATCCCGAAACCCGAAGCAAGCTCGCTACTTTGACAAAATGGCACCCGCAGTTGATTGTTGACGGTCACGAGATGGGTTCCAACGCGACTTTTCTCTTCTCCCCGCCGCGCGAACCAATCAATTACAACACCCCCGATCACTACAGAAAATGGTCGCAGGTGTTTGCCGATGACCAGGCGGCGGCATTCGATGCCAGGCGCTGGACTTACTATACCGGCGAGTGGCACGAACAATGGTATCCCGGCTACGGCTCAGCCTGGGGGACGTTCTCCGGGTCGATCGGCATACTGTATGAAATGGCCGGAGTCGACGGCGAGTTTGTCAAGCAGCGCGATGACTACCTGTTGACCTATCACGAGGCCATCAACAAGCAGTTTACGTCATCGGTAGCGAATCTTACTTCGCTGGCCGATCACCGGGTCGACATACTCCGGGACTATCACAACGCCCGGGCACAGATTGTCGCCGATGGTCGGAAGAGCAACCTGAGCTTTGTGTTCCGCCCGGGTCGCGATGAGATCCGCATGAATCGGTTCATCAAAAGCCTGCTCCATCAGGGCATCGAAGTGGGACGGGCGACATCATCGTTTACATTGAAGTCAGCTCAGGACACACGGGGCAACAAACAGGCGAATGTCAGTTGTCCGGCCGGCTCATATGTCGTCTCCACCGCTCAGCCAATGGGCGCCCTCGTCAAAGCAGCCCTGGAGTTCGACCCGCACCTGAAACTGGACTTCCTGAAGGAGGAGCGCAAGGAGCTTGAGAAGCACGGCGAGACCCGCATGTACGAGGTTTCGGCCTGGTCGCCGGTGCTGGCCTATGATCTTGATGCCTGGATGACAACCTCACCCGTTGCCGGAAATCTGGAACAGGTCGACGCCGTGGCCGTGTCGCCGGGGTCACTTCATGACGCCGACGCCCGGTACGGGTTTGTAATTGACATGGTGGGCGAAAAGACCAACCTGATGCTGGCTCGCCTGTTTGAACACGGCGTAGTAGTACGGACCGCCGAAAAACCATTTACAGTCGACGGACGCAAGTACGCCGCCGGTTCGCTGTTCCTGGCTCTGCGCGGCAACCGCGAGAACCTCCCCGAGTTGCTGGCCACGTTGGCAACTGATATCGGCCTTGACGTCTATGGTGTCAACACGGGGAACTCGTCCGAAGGCTCCATGCTGGGCGCCCCGACCTTTCGCCTGCTCAAGAAACCGCGTATCGGGATTCTCGCCGGCGACGGCATGGACTACGGCAGTTTCGGTGAACTCTGGTTCATGCTGGATCAGGAACTCGCGGTTCCCCATTCACTGGTGAACGCTACAGATGTGGCCGGAGCCGGCATCTCGCAATACAATGTCCTGGTGGTCCCGGGCAGCTGGTCACCGTTCGGCGACCTTATCGGCGATGGCGGCGTCGGAGTGCTAAAAGACTGGGTTCGCGACGGCGGCACGCTGATTTGTGTCGGTCGTTCCGCGGAGTGGGCCGCCGATACGTCGACCGGCATGTCTCAGGTCCAGTTGAAACGTCAGGTGCTCAACAAACTGGACACCTACGATCTCAGTGTTACCCGGGAACGTCAGGCCGAGGCGCCGACAGTTGACACCATGGCTCTTTACTACCCGGAGAAAGTCCCGACAGAGGACGGCGAGGATGACAAAAAATCCAGCCCGGGACTCGACGAAGCGAAAGAGCTCGATGAGTGGCAGCGGAAATTCTATCCGGGCGGCGTTATCATGCGAGCCGATGTTGATACCGAGGACTGGCTTGCTTTTGGCATGAACAAGACTGTTCCGGTGATGATGTACACCCGCAGCGCCTTCATGTCAGCCGGTCCGGTCAAAACGGTTGCGCGTCTGGCCGACCGCAACGACCTTCGCCTGTCCGGTCTGCTCTGGCCGGAAGCCCGCGAGCGCTGGGCCAATACGGCCTGGTCGACCCGGGAATCCAGCGGCAAGGGTCAGATCATCCTGTTTGCCACCGATCCACACATGCGCGCCTACTGGTACGGTTCACGGCAACTGATGGTGAATGCGATTTTGTATGGTCCGGGAATGGGCGCCCGTTTCGAGGGCCCCTATTCGGAGCAGTAGAAAGTGAGAGGGTATCGGGCACCGCCGGTGTCCGATACCCTCGTGATATTACCTGTCCGCCAGAGGTGAGGTGAGCACGGGCGGCTTTTTCACCTTGGCCTCGCTTTTCTTCAATTCCATCTCCTCAATCAACAAAGCCGGAGTCACGATCGTCGCGGGCATTTCATAGTCACCCTCAATGAGATAGTCATACCCATAGAGCTTGTTCCCCGTCTGGAGAATATCCCGCAGGGTTCGGATGGTCACGTTGCTGAACTGCAGATTGCGTACCGGCTCGGTATGTCCGTCGGCGTAGATCTTGTACGCCCGCAGCGGCGCCGTGAGTTTTGATTCCGGAGCGGCCCCGCCGCCAAAAAACCGGAACACTTCCGGTTCACCGGGGAGACCGTCGGCATCCTCCAGCCGTTCAATCACCAGCCCGTACTCCAGGTCCACGTCCAGACACATCTCAAGCATGGTTGCTTTCAACTGTTCGAACTCAACCTGATCGGATGATTCAAACACGAGGTTTGCCGGACGACCGGTCACCTCTTTGCTGACCGCCCCGCGCCCGTGGCCGTTGGGCTCGGTCACTTTTTTGGTGGCGGCCAGACCCAGTGGCAGCGATACCAGTTTGCCTTTCTCCACCAGCGTGATGCGCTGAGCCGGCACCCCGGCGTCATCGACCGGATATGATCCCACCAGCGTGACCTCACCAAGCCTGTCAATCGTGGGATCATCGTAGACATCAAAAAAGGCCGGCAGCACCCGACGTTTCACTTTGCCGCCCAGCTCCGCCGTGGGACTCTGGCGCGCCGTGTTGTCGTTCTCAAACATCGCGCCGGGGCAGTCCGAGATGTTTTGCGCGAACAACTGACGGAAAAACTCACCCGCCGCTCGACCGTCGAGAATGACCGGCCCTGCGTATTCTTCAATGCTTTCCGCCGCCAGGGTCGCTTTCATGGTTTCGGCATGTTCGCGCGCCCAGGCGATCAGCGCGTTGTGGTCCGGAAGATCGGAGTCGCGGCGGGCAATGAGGCGGTCGGCATCGGCAACATCTTCGCCCTCGACACTCTTGCCGCGAAGTACCAGATCAATGACAACTATGACATCCGGACGCACGGCCTCCGAAGTCAACGACACGAAGTACTGGTTGCACGCAACCGCGCGGAGTTCGATATCGGCCGACAGAATCATGGGATACTCGCGGAACACCTCAGAGGCAGCTCGCACCATCTCTTCGTAGCGCTCCTGATTGACTTCCAGCGGCACCGCCGGGCTGATCGTTTTTGATGATGGCACCGTGACCATATCATTCGGCCGGTTTTTCATCACCCGTGTCTGCAGATAGGCGCGCTTCTGCGAAAGGGTTTTCAGGGCTCGCTTGTAGGCTTTGTCGGACTCCAGAAACACAACATTGCGGATGGCATCATAGTTGTTATCCACCGCTATGCGCGTAAACGGCGGCGGCATGCGATAGTATCCGGCCACAAAGTTTGAGTTGTCCAGCACCTGATCACCCACCCGCAGGTCCGTGGTCAGGTACCGGCTGCGCTCAAGGGTGGAGCGGGTCAGCGTTCCGAGCGCACCGTCGATAGTGAGTTCGACAATGTCATCGATCGTATATGACACGTAAAACGGACGTTCCAGATCCTCCATGACGAGGTCCGAAAGCGTGCGACCGAGTTCATCGCGCAGCGGTTGAAGAATCTCTTCGGCATCGGCCATAACTGGCGTAACGCCGCCGAGCACCAGAACCGCCACGACCAGCAAAAGGCAGGCATAGGTTTTCATTGTCTTCATCTCCCCTTACTGAAGACCGGCCGGTTGGTACGGCGGATCAAGGATGGGCGGTTTGTCTTGTTCTTTAGATTTCTTCTCAACTTCCACCATGTCAACCAGGATGCTGGGTGAAATGGCTGACACCGGCACCATACCGGATTCGGCCCCGCAGGTGCCGTTGAAGATATCGTAGTCATTACCCGTGGCTATGATATGCTCAAAACTCGACAGCGGTGTGCCCACAATGTCCACGCCCCGGATCGGCTCCATGGGGCGACCATCCGCGAAGTAACGATAGACCAGCAGCGGTATGACCTTGAACGACTGCGGACCGTACCGTCCGGTCTGCGTGAAACCACCAGAGATATCGTAAAATATCAGGCCGTACGGTTTCCCCTGCAGGCGGCATTGCTCAACCATCATGGCCAGCAACGTATCAAACGGATGTTCCTGGGTCGATTTGATCATCAGGTTGCCCTGGCGAGACACCACATCGCGCCCGGCCTGTTTGCGGCCGTGACCGTTGGATTTTGCGAAGCCCGAGATGGGTGATCGGGACATAAGAAAATTCCGCAGCACGCCGTTTTCCACCACTGTCACCGGTTCGGTTTTTACACCCTGGTCATCGTATTCGTAGTATCCACGCAGGAACTTGTCATCAAACTCCCTCAGCGTCGGATCATCGTACACACTGATGAAATCCGGCAGAATTCGCTCGTTGACTTTGCGCGCGAAGGTCTGCCCCTCGTTTTCTGATTTCTGACGGTGCCCCTCGATGCGATGACCGAAGATCTCGTGAAAAAACACACCGGATGCCCGGTTCACCAGGATAGCGGGTCCGGCATACGGCTCCGCCAGCGGTGCTTTGAGCAGATCGTCGAGTTCACCTATAATGCGACGAATGCTCTCTTCCACGATCGGTCCGGTCGGGAGTTCATCGGGGGAGGCGGCATCAAAGTTCTCGTACCGATCAATATTCATGCCGTCGTCGGCAATGCCGGCGCAGCGCAGGGACAATCGCGCATACGATTGGCCGGTCTGAATAAGGGCGCCGTCGGAATCAACGAAGTACCGGTTGTCATCGATAACGGAAATCTGTACGGCCGAGGTCAGGACAAACGGAAACTCCTTGAAAATGCCGCTCCAGCGACGGAGATGCTCTTTCCATGACTCGGCATCGAGGGTACTGGCTTTGGTGTCTCCCACATGCTGTTGCGGAGTTTCGGCTGAGAAGTCCGATGACGTATCCTCGCGTTCCACCAGCACCTGCTGGTTGGTCATCACTTTTGTGTAACGCTCAAGCGCGCTTTTGTAGTTGTCATCGGTGTTTTTCCAGATGATCGTACGAATAGCCAGATCATCGTCCTCAAGAGGCAATCGCGCCTGACCTGTTCCGAAGTAGCGGCTGTAGTCCACCTCGCCCCGGATTTCGTGGGTGTTGTCAAGTTGATGACTGCCCACCCGGCAGTCAATGTCCAGCGTTCGGTTGTGATCGTCGGACTCGCCGGTCACGGCCCCGTAAGACGCGGCGATAGCCTGGCGGCGCAGATCGGTCACATGATAAGCCAGGTAATACAGGGGGACTTCATCGGCGTGCTGCAAGGCTGTAAACGAACGTTGCAGTTCGGCTTTCATGGCCGACAGCAGCGGTGCCGGTTCCTCCGCCTGAGCGACCAGTGACAGCAGCAGCACCACACCGAACAGGACCGGCAGGAATTTGCGTGCGTTCATACACAGTTCCTTCTGATTTGGGCGATTATCTTTACCTACTCATGTTGTCGCAGGGGGTAGTGCTCGCAGGCCGGATGCGGGAGAGGGATGTTTGACGGCCGCGGCACGGCGGCAGAAAAGTATGGTCGCAGTTGACCACTATCCAGCATCTGCGGACACATATGCTACCTCCACCATCAAAAGCTACACGTCGCGCAGGGCGACGTCAAGCCATTAACGACATGATGTGGCAATGGATATCAGATATTGGTTAATTCAGGACGTTATACACTAAGTTTCTTGAAAATGGACTCCGGGACCGCCTTCACAATCATCATGATGCAGCGCCAGAATCCCGGCAGATACACGACATTTTTCTTTTTGTCGATTGCCTTCACGATGCCCCTGGCGATTGCCTCCGGCTGGGCCCAGAGCAGCCCCTTCTTAAACTGAGCTGTCATGGGGGTATCCACGAAACCGGGCTTGATCGTAATCACCGCCACACCGGCTTTGTGCAATCGCCCGCGCAGGCCGGACAGAAACGCGCTTTTGGCGGCCTTGGTGGATCCGTAGACGTAGTTACTCTGGCGTCCCCGATCTCCGGCCACCGAAGAAACTACCGCTATCGTTCCGTGCTTCTGTTCCTCAAAACGATTGGCCAGCAGGGTCAGCAACGATACTGCGCTGGTGAAGTTGGTCTGGATGGCATTGGCGGCGGAGCCAAAGTCCTTCTGGCACTCAGTTTGATCCGGCAGCACGCCGTGAGCAATCAGGACCGTATCAATTCCGCTCAGGGCCTGCCAGGCGCTCTCTATCAGGCCCGCATGTCGCTCAAAGTCGTTGAGATCCAGATCCTGCACGGCAACATCGCGTGCTCCGCGCACTTTGAGATCATCGGCAATGGCCTGCAGACGTTCTACACCCCGTCCGGCCAGAACAAAACGGTCCCCGCGCTCGGCCAACAGCCGCGCCGTTGCCTGGGCGATTGCCGATGTAGCACCTATGATCAATACGTTGCTCATGACGGAACTCCCTCTACCGTACCCATAACGCGCCGCCAGAAACTCGATGAGAACGCGGGGTCAATGAAGCGGCTGAAATTCTCCCATTGCGGATAATACGCCTGGTAGTCGGCGGCCGACATACAGGCGTCCTTCGCCGAATACAATCGCCCGCCGGCACCGCGCACAACATCGTCCAGCTCACGGAACAACTGAAAGGTCGATTCTCCGCGAATCGGAAAATCGAGCGCCAGCGTCACACCCGGTTTTGGAAACGACATCTGCCCCGGCGACTTAACCTTTCCCATCACCTTCAGCACCGCCAGGAACGATCCCTGTCCCGAACGGGCGATTCGCTCCAGAATCCCGCGGATCGGCGCAGCGTCATCGTGCGGCACCACACACTGGTATTGCAGAAACCCCCGTTTGCCGTAAATGCGATTCCAGCCCTGGAGAGCATCAAGGGGATAAAAAAACGGATTGTAATGCACGGTCGTGTCGGACTCGCGGCGGAACTGACGGTTGTAGTACAGCGTGTTAAACGCCCTGACTGTCAGACCATTGAGCGCGAACTCGGGGAAATCAACCGGCACCGGGATGCCGCCGCTACGATTTGGTACCTTGCGGCCCGCGGCCTCCTCGCCCGCATGATTGCCGGCCATGAACAGACCACGGCCGAGATGCTTTCCGCGGGCCAGACAATCGACCCAGCTTACGGTGTAACTGTGGCTTTGTTCAAAGCGCTCGGACAACTCAAAAAACTCATCCAGGTGACCGAACTTGGTCGTGTGCACACTGAAAAAGGGGTTCTTGATGGGGATCAGCTGAATCTCAGCCCAGGTAATCAGACCCGTCAACCCCATGCCACCGATAGTTGCCGAAAAAAACAGTGGTTTGCTTTCCGGGGAACACACCATGCGTTCGCCATCGGAACGTAACAACTCAAACCGTGTCACGTGGCTGCCGAATGTCCCGGCCACATGGTGGTTTTTGCCGTGGACATCGTTGGCGATGGCCCCCCCAACGGTCACATGCTTTGTGCCCGGCGTCACCGCCAAAAACCACCCGCGCGGGACACAGAACTCCAGAATTTCGGCTAATGACACGCCGGACTCGCAGCAGAGCAAACCGGTTTCGGAATCAAATGACATGAAGCGATTCATGCGACGGGTACACAGCAGCCGGCCGCCATCGTTTAGACAGACATCGCCGTAACTTCTTCCCAGTCCGTACGGCAGCACGCTACTGTCAAAGCCGGCAATATTCAATTGCTCATCCCGCCAGTTGACGGGATGAGTTTGCTGTTGCACGACGGGGTATCGTCCCCAGGACTCGCAGACACTCATGAGTGTGACAGGCCTGCTCGGTCTGTCTATACCTCCGGAACGGGGGCTCCGTAGCCGGTCCATTCTTCCTTGGACGGTCCGTACACGCCGGGCACGGCCACGCCGGCCTGACGCATAAGCACGGACATCTGGCCGCGGTGATGGATTTCATGGCGCAGAAGTACTTCCAGGGTGGCGCCGCGTTTCCATTGCTCGCCGTACAGATTGTCTTCGATGGCCAGATCTTCGTCCTTCCAGTTTTCCTTCACCTGGTCGAGCAGTTCTTTGGCGACTGTTTTGTAGGCCTTCTGTATCTCTGCCGCTTTTTTCGGCACCGGCGCCTTTTCATCGAGACTGGTCACGGTCAAACCGGTATGTTTCATCATTTCCGGCAATGTCACGGCAATATGCCAGGCCATCCGGGCCAGCGTGCGATGATCATTGTTGACCGCCTGTGACAGCGACGAATCCGTTAACGCATCGAGATACTTCTGCGTGTTGCCCGATTCCCGGGTCCAGTCCTTTTCAAACTCTGCAATGGATGTGAACATGGTGCTCCTCGCAATTTAGTGGGTTAGTGACAACATAGGCGGCTATGCGGTCGCCGCAATCACATGTTGCTCTGCCACCGTTAAAACTTGAATCGGGTGGTTGGCGTTTCGCCCAGTATCTCCTCGATTGCCAGTTGCACATCGTCCGAGAGCTTCACTCCGGCGGCCACCAGGTTTTCCTCCAGTTGAGCCACATTGGTGGCCCCCACAATCGCCGAGCTGATTTCCGGCCGTCTGAGAATCCAGGCCAGGGCCAGCTGCCCCACCGAGAGATCAAGCTCGACTGCGATTTTGGTCAGTTTTCTTACCCGCTCGATATTTTCGGGCGTAATGTGTCCGGCCAGCCACATGGTGTCGCCGCCCCTGGTCCCCTTGGGGACATTTTCGTTGTACTTGCCGGTCAACAAACCCTGGGCGAGCGGTGACCACACAACAATTCCCATGCCGCGACGGGCGCACGTGGGCATAATGCGCTCTTCGATATGGCGGTCCATCATATTGTAGCGCGGTTGTTCCACCGATGGCAGATAGCCCCGGTGTCGCTCGGCGCTGCCTGCTGCGCGCTCGATTTCCTCCGCCTCCCAGACCGAGGTACCCCAGTACAGTACCTTGCCCTGCTGCACCAGATCACTCATGGCCCGCACCGTTTCGTCGACCGGGGTCTCTTTGTCAAAGCGATGGCAGAAGTACATATCAAGGTAGTCCGTGCCCAGCCGTTTCAGGGATTTCTCCACCCCTTCCATAATGTGTTTTCGGCTGAGTCCACGGTCGTTGATATTGTCCGACATGGGCCAGTACACTTTGCTCGACAGGACCAGGTCAGAGCGGGTATAGTCCTTGATGACTTTTCCGACTATTAGTTCGGCCTGCCCCTTGGAGTAGATGTCTGCTATATCGAGGAAGTTGACCTCGCGATCGATGGCGGCGCGTATGATTTTTGAAGCCCGTTCTTCATCGACCGACCCGCCATAAGTCAGCCAGGCCCCGAGTGAAATCTCGGATATCTTCAGTCCACTGGTTCCTACGCGACGATATTCCATATCGGAGTCCTTTCTACGCACTAATCCGCGACAGTTCGCCCCTCAGGTGTGAGCCTCACTGCAGTTTGGCGATCTTTTCGTTGATGCCGTCCCAGACTTCCTTCCAATCAGTATCAAAGCCGGCTGCTTTGTACTCATCGCGGGCACGCAACAACAGCTTGAGCCCCTCGGCGTTGTTGCCTTCCACAACCTCGATTTCTCCGAGATCCTCCAGCGCCTGGCCGATGGCCGAGTGGTTTTCGAGTCGTTCCGCCCAGGCGAGCACCGGACGTAACCACGAGCGGGCTTGCTTCAGATCGCCGATCAGGCGGTAGGTCATCCCGACATGATAGTCCGCATAGAGTTTGGCCACCTCTCCGGAGAACCGCCAGTGATACTCCCGGGCCTTGAGATAACAGGCCAGGGCGCTGTCGAATTGTTTGGTGTCGTAATAGGTGCCGGCAAGATTGTTCCACAGCGGGCCGAGCCAGCTTTCCTCTTCGGCGGCCTCGGCGGCTTCGATGCCGCGACGGCCCCACTCGATTTGCTCCTCGGGCGACTCGGCCACGATGGCAATCATGTGAGCGGCATCCACGGCCCGGCCCCACAGGGCATTGGTATTGCAATAGACATACATTTCATCAAAGGTCTCGCGGGCCGTTTTCAGGTCGCCCTCCTGCCATTCAAACCGCCCCCGGACTCCCAGGTAGCGCGACCAGCCCAGCGGGTCGGAGTCGCTGGCTTTGGCGGCGGCTTCGCGGAGTATGTCCCGGCCCTTTTCCTTTTCCCCGAGCAGCAGTGTGGTGCGGGCAACCTGAGATTGGGCTTCGGTTTCAATTGAGCGATTGAATTCCTGCTGGGCCCGATCGGCCGCTTTGACATAAAGCTCCCGCGCAGCGGCGTAATCCCGGCTTTGAAATACGCTGTCGGCCTCCTGGAGCAATCGGTCCGCGGTCACCGTTTCATTGTCGCTCATAACGGCTCCTTTTTGTCGCTTATCAACGCCGGACGCCGGGCCTGCAAGCACCAGCACGGCGAGAAGGAGTAGAAGTCGGCGCATGAAATCCTCCAATTTGTCGATGGAACAAATATACGGCGGTGGGCGTGTAACCTCAAAGGATTATACGACCTTAGCCGGCGATCCTTTGGAGTTGACCCGGCTGCGCAGGCCACATATATTCGGCCCGTGCATACCAGCCCTCAGGGGCGTCGCGGCCGAGCCTCAGCCAGGGACTGAAACACGCCAGAATACCGGAAGGAATACAGCATGCGCGCACTAGTGACAGGGATCACCGGTCAGGATGGATCGTATCTAGCAGAACTGCTGCTCGACAAAGGATACGAGGTTCTGGGGATGGTCCGACGAGCCTCTACGGAGTCTTTTGAGCGTATCGATCATATCAAAGACAGGATCAACCTGGTCCAGGCCGACCTGCTTGATCAGTTGTCGATTATCAATATCATCGAGGAACACCGGCCGCAGGAAGTCTACAACCTGGCTGCGCAATCCTTCGTGCCCACCAGTTGGGTACAACCGGCGCTCACCGGCGAATTTAACGCCCTGGGGGTGACAAAAATACTCGAGGCAATCAGGCTGGTAGACAAATCCATCCGGTTCTATCAGGCGTCGTCATCAGAAATGTTCGGCAAGGTTCGTGAAACGCCGCAGACTGAAAATACGCCGTTTCATCCCCGCTCGCCGTACGGGGTGGCAAAAGTCTACGGCCATTGGATCACGGTCAATTACCGGGAAAGCTACAACATCCACGCCAACTCCGGCATCCTCTTCAATCATGAGTCGCCGCGACGCGGCCTGGAGTTTGTAACCCGCAAAATCACACACGGTGCGGCCTCGATCAAGCTGGGTCTGGCGGACAAACTGGCGCTGGGGAATCTCGATGCCAAACGGGACTGGGGCTTCGCCGGCGACTACGTACGGGCCATGTGGATGATGCTGCAGCAGGACGAACCGGGTGATTTTGTCGTCTCGACCGGCGAAACGCACTCCGTACAGGAGTTTGTGAGACTGTCGTTTGAGCACCTGGATCTGGACTACAAAGATCATGTCGTCACGGACCCGCGTT
>JAHIVM010000267.1 GCA_018816665.1 Candidatus Zixiibacteriota bacterium | reverse complement strand
TAGTTGATTTTGTATCCGCCACGGAGAAAAAAGCGTTCGTCGTAAGCAAACTGTGTCCCGACGGCGCCCTGGCGTTCGTTGTCGTTGGGGTGTTTGAATTCACTGGACAGGGTCAGCATGGACCTGGGGCCGAACTCCACGTCGTAGGCCAGCCCGACCCGGAAGGTCATGGGCAGGTTGTACGGGGTGGTGGACAGGGCGGCATCCACGGGCACATTGCTCCCGTTATCCACCTGACCGTCGTAAGGCACCCGGAGGCCGTTGCCGGCGAATTCCATGTCGGGCCCCATATTGGTTACGGACATGCCGAGGCGCAGGGAATTGAAGCCCGTATACAGCAACGTACCAAAGTCCGCCGCCACACCGCGCGAATCAACCTCTCCGATATGCTCGCCGAGGAATTTGACGCTGCCGCCAAAGGCAAACCGAGCGGTGAGCTGACGGGCAAACGACAGACCGATAGCATACGATGAGGCATCGTACGTACTACCGGTGCCATCGGGCTCCAGCACTGTCGTAATCTCCTGGGCATCGGTGGACAGGACCGTGACGGAGACGCCGAAAGTGCCTACGTCTTCGAAATGTCGGGCGATGCCCGCGTAGTTCAGATCCACATCGAGCAACCAGTTCACGTTGGTGAAACTGACCGCCCAGTTCTCCACCTCAACCAGACCGGCGGGATTCCAATACATGGCGTACACGTCATTGGCTGTGGCGACCGAAGCCTCGGCCATACCCTGGTATCGCGAACCGACACCGATCTTGAGGAACTGTGCCCCTGCAGTACCGATTCTCCGGTTTTCACCCTGCGCGCCGCCCGCCAGGGTCAGCAAAACGAACAGGATCAGCAGCTTTTTCACAGGTCGCCTCCGTTTACTTAATCACAGCGAAACGGCCCACATGGTCGCCGTAGCTAGACTCAACATGGTATACATACAGGCCGGAACTGATCTGTTGTTGGCTTTCTGTAAGCAGGTTCCACTGAACCGTACCAGAGCCGTCGGTATGCTCTATCGTCTTGACCAGATCACCCGCAAGCGAGTAAATGCGAAGAGTGCAGATATCCGGGAGATTCTGGAACTCTATCTGTGTTTCACCGGCCGAAATCTCCCACAACGGGACATGGGCGTAGTACGGATCGGGAACGACACGGATGTTGTTCAGATCCAGCGACGCCTCGGCGGCGTTGATGCCGTCGACCGAGAAACTGAATACGTCATCGGGACCGTTCAGCGGCGCACCCTCAACGGTGAGGACATCGCCGATCACCGGCGCGTACACGCTGGTGTCAAGGTTGAACGACCAGCCGTATCCATCGGGAAAGACCTGATCGGCCAAACCGGCCCCTGCGACATACGGGACATCGACAATCACAATCGGGTCCCACGGTTGCCAGACACCATCGTCGACCACGTAGAGGTCGAAGTCGTACTCAAAGGCTTCATCCACCGCCAGAGAGACTCGCTGGCCGGTGACGGTATTCCAGCATTCGAACGGAACCACGTACATCGGGTCGGTTCCAATCCAGCCTTCCCACAGTGACGGCGCCAGCGTGGAGTCGCCCGTGTACCGCAATTCGAACGTGTTGCGGTACTTGGCATTGCCACCCAGAACGATCGACGAATCATCCCCGAACCAGTGCAGAAGTCCCGGTCCCAGGAACTGGTCATAGGCCAGAGTCGTTTCGGGGCCGCCCAGGGCTGTTTGAGTGATCGATTGCGGGGCGCGGTCGCCGTCGCGAACTACCACTCGCATGCCTTCAGCTACCGTATACAAGTCCGGCTCGCCGCCCGCACGCGTCTGACTGGCAAGCACCGTATCGCCGGTGGTCAGGTTCAGCAGATGCCAGTAGGTCTGGTCCGGTTGATCTTCAAAATGCACTTCATATTCCGCACCTAGAAGATCCTCACGGTTGAACACGGTGGGAATAACGTTGCCGTTCGACGGTTCGCCCGTACCCGTGTACTCGTGCTCGACCGTGGCGGCGGCTTCGTAGAAACCTGCCGGATCGGTTACCGGGGACACCGCCACAACGTTTACGGCGCCGTCGGGCAGACCGAATCCATTTTGCAGCGGATCGGTACCCGGGCCCCCCATACCCTGATCGAACGCCACGAGCGCGTACCAGTACTCGACACCGTTTATCAAACCGGTGTCGATGAAACTGTGGGCGATCGGATCGGTGGCCTCGGTTACACGATATTCGGCCAATGGTATATAGGCCACGTCCATACATTCGTTTTCGTCGTCAGGGTCTATTTCACCCCACGTCAGGGCCCGATCATCGCTGCGGAACAGCCGATATCCGGCAAAGTCCTGAACACCCAACAGAGGGTCTACACTTGTCTGGGACGAGTCATTCCAGGACAGGTATATCTTCTCATCTCCGGCCATGGCCTTCAGGGTCGGGGCGGCCGGAGGTTCCGGTCCCACGAAATTGTTGTCGTACAACTCCTGCGCCAGCGCAGCGTTGATCCGGAAGTCTTCCTCGTTGGCGCCCGCAATCAGGGCGTACACCACGCGGATAGTCTTACCGGCATCAAGCTGGATGCCGCGCGTACACTGGATATAGTACTGATCGGTCGGCGGCAGTGACTCATCGTACTGCTCGCTGTTGATCAGCGCATAGCGGCCGGGATCGACCGACGGAACCAGCGCCCAGTCACCGGTGCGCAGCGCGGTCATGCCGATATCGTCCGGTGTCTCCAGGTACTTGGTACCCATAACGCCGGTTTTCGCGGCCCAGCCGGGGTCGTATCCCTGACTGTCATATATCCAGGCCAGGTTTTCGGTGGAGTCGGACGCTACCATATCTTCGAGCCGTCCGTTCTCACCGGTGCCGTCGGGACCACCCACGTCGATATCCACGTACAGGCCGAAGGCGAAGTTGTAATAATCGATGTCCGACACATTTTTGATTTCAAGAATCACGAACATGAAGTCTTCATTATAGCAGTAGTTCCACTGAAGAATCGTATGCGTCATCTCCAGGCCCATCAGGGGACTGCCCTGGGCAGCATCGTTAAAGCGATAATGAGATTCCTGTACCGACAACGGACCACCTGCAAAAAAGGTCGATTCGATCGGATTGTAGTTCTGGGTGTACACCCAGTCGTTCGCTTCACTGCTCCAGACACGCCAGCCGAGGGCGGGATTGCCTTCCTCAGCGCCGACCGTGTCGGCCGGATCATAGTTGTAGTAGCGCGTCGTGTCGGTAGACAATTGGATGCCGTTTCGCGGCAGACCCGTTCCGGTGGCCAGAATGCCCTGGAAATCGTCAATTGAATTGGCGACCAGCGTATCTCCCTCGGCGGACACCGCACCCATCCAGTACTTCAATTCACCAACATAATCGTGACCCGAATTTCGCGGCCACTCGGCCGACGGATACCCGTAGAACTGGTACCCGCCGATATATCCCCAGTTGTCCACCGTGGTGACGATATTGCCCTGGTTGTGAATGATCTGGTCGATGGTTGCTACCGGCGGGATTCGTTCCATACCGTCGGGTCCGGCCGGAGGCTGGGCCGCGTTTCTCGGCGGCGCCGTCGACGGCCTGGCCAGCACGGAACCGGTACCAAGGACAACCAGGGACAGGGTCAGGGTCAGGATCAGGAATTGCAGTTTCATATTCGGCCGTTTCATTTCATCCGCTCCCACTTAGAAACTTAATTCCAGCCCGGTGCGTATCGTGCGCGGTGCTGAGTAGTTTTCCGGGTCAAGATCGTACAGGCGGTTGAACCGCGCCAGATCGTCGGCATCGAGCGCCAGTCCGCCGGAAGGCGTAACCGCGTCATCGTCGGGACGGCCGGTGCGACTATATACATCTATAATGTTACGTCGATTGAACACGTTATCGACCTCGACAAACATGGTCAGGATCTGATTGCGTTTGCCCAGCGTGAAGTCCTTGTTCACGCGCATGTCGACAGAGTAGCTGGCCGGCAGGCGTTCTTCGTTACGCTGCCCCAGCCGGTTGCCATCGGAATCCACTCGCGTGTACGGGAAGCCGGACCCGTAGTAGCCGACCATGTTGACCCCCCAGGCACCCGGGATCTTCATACCAAACAGCTTGGCATTCCAGTTGGCGGGAACCCGGAAGTCAAGTACGGCCGTGACCGTATGGCGCTGATCAAAATCCAGGTAGTACTCGCCGACCGGAGGTAACGTATCGACATTGGAGGTCAGATAGGTGTAGTACGGTTCCGAGGCATTGGACCCGCTCCCCTTGGCCATCATGTAGCCGTACGACACCGAGCCGCTGAGATATCCGGTGCCGGGCAGTTTTTCAAGGGACAGATCCACGCCGATCACCGACCCATAGTCGTCATTGGTGTACCGCGTTATGGGGTTGCCGGCGATAGTGTCAATCTGATGCATGGTCACGAGATCATTGATGTCTTTGTTGTAGGCCGTAGCATCAAGACGCAACGACTCGCCGATCATGTGATCCAGACCAACTTCGTAAGAGATCGTTTCCTCGGGATCAAGATCGGGATTGCCGATTTGCGGCAGCCCCGTGTTGGTCCGCCCTTCAAGATTGGTGTACAGATAGTCGTAACGCGGCTGCTGGTAATATACACCGTAGTTGAAATGGACCACCGACCGATCCGAGACCGGGAAGGAAACGCCAATACGCGGTGACAGACTGGTTTTGGCCTCGGCTTCGCGGAAGTCAACCGAGGTGTCCGTAGGGGTGGCGTCGAAAGTGACATCGGCATTGCGATAATCCAGCCGCAGGCCGACATTGACCACGAAGTCCTCGTACTCCAGCTTATCCTCGGCAAAGACCGAGGCGTAGGTAGGACTGCTGGTGTAGGCTTCTCCGTACGGTTGATCATTATAGAACTGCTTGAAATCCCAGTCGATCGAGTACCTGCGATACTCAAAACCGGCCGTAAGCTGGTTCTTTTTGCCCATCTGGTCGACCACCGAACCGGAAATCGAGTTATACTGCGACATGCGATAACTATAGGTCGGGTCAAAGTCGCCCGGACCGGTGAACCCGACAGCTTCCGCAGGATCGGACTGATCCGGGTTGTTGCCGTAATTGTCGTCCTGGATGGTTCCGTTGTACACGCCGAATTCGTCTTCCGAGTACCCGGGCCATTGACTCCAGTGTACACCCTGTAGGTGAGGCGGTGCAACTTCGGTCCGGGTGGAGAAGCGATCCAGATTCAGGAACGCGAGCATATGGTCATTAATAGTGTAGTGTCCGGAGATGCCCGCCAGGTAGGCTTCGCGATCCCAGAGGGGCAGGCCGTTCAGGTTGAAGTCATACGAGCGGCCGTTGACATCGCGGTGCTGGTACCGGGCGCCGTCGCCAATCGAGTACGTCGCGTTAGCCTTGATTCTGAACCGATTCGACGGGTGAATGGTCACCTTCGTCATGCCGGTGTAGTAGGTGCTCCAGTTATGGGGAAGGTAGCTGTCTCCCCGGAGGTATTCACCGGCCGAGAAGAACGAATACCGTTTCCCATCCTGACCCGGCAGCGGACCTGAGAAATTGAAGCTTACCGACCGGTTGTCGGTCAGACCGAGACTTCCCCACTCCCCGTTTCTGACATCATATTCATGGGTGGCCGCCGAGTAGGCGCGCAGACGGCCCCGGTAGGCAGTACCGCCTTCAGGGGTCACCGCACTGACGACGCCCGAGAGGGCCTCGCCGTAGCCGGCCGTGAAGCCGCCGGAGGTCAGCGACAGCTCTTCCAGAGCGGTCGGCATGATCCGGATGCCCGCCGTGGACGAGAACGGATCCTGTACCGAGAATCCGTCAAGATAATACGTCACCTGTCCCGACCGACCTCCGCGAATATGGAGGCTGTTGTCGCGATCAACGACTACGCCGGGATAATTGGTGAGGATTGCCTGTACAGACTGAATGTTGGGCAGGTTTTTCAACCGCTCTTCAGTAAAGATGACTTTCGAAGCTGTGAGATCCTTCTGTACGACCGGTGCCGAAGCATACACGATCATCATGTCGGGCAGTTCGACGGCGATCTGCGGCACGGCGAAATCCACCGGGGTGGTCAAATCGACCAGGACCCGGACTTCCTTTTTGGTCATCGACTCATAGCCGACATGTGATACCGAGAGATCGTATTTCCCCACCGGTACTCCGATGATGAAATAGTCACCGTCTTCATCACATTGTGTGACCAGGTTAGTCCCATCTACCCTGACTGTCGCTCCGTGCAACGGATCGCCGGATTCGGAATCCTCGACAGTTCCGGATATCTTCCCCGATACTTTTGCGAAGCCGGATGGTCCGACCCCGCATAGCAATAGAAGGGCGATGGTTAGGGTAATTGTCAGCCGCGTACTCAAGGGTATATTCTCCAGTTTTCGAGTTATCGTCGACACCATACCCAGGATGGCTCGTGAAATCAAAAGTTCAGCTCAGAAAGCTTACTCATCTATATCGACCGGCCGGACCGAAACTTGACAAGCCGTGACACACTCCGACCAGCGTTTTCCGTTGTTTTTTTTGGGCAGAGGTCGTCAAGATTTGACCTCCGTTCCCGATACAGAGAAAGAAGACTGCGCCCCGGCATCGAGCCCGGTGTGAGGGCCGGAGTGCAGTTATACGGACTGCTGTAGGGCATAAGCTATATCAGGGACCGGCAGATCAGGTGACTAGAAGACAACGCAGCCTACTTTCATTGGTGCTGATCATCGTCGCGGTGGTCGGAGTACCGCGCCTCGGTGCGGCCGAGACGGTGGCTATTCTGTCGTCCGACACCCTGACGTCCACTCGACGGGCCATCAGCGGCGCGCAGTCCACGCTCACGGCAATGCGCAGCGATGTCCAGTTCATCAAAGTACAGCTCCAGAACGACAGCGCCGGTTTTGCCCAACAAATAGACTCCATCCGAGCAGCATCGCCCGATATCATCCTGACAGTGGGGACGACCGCGACGCGGGTCGCCAAAGAAAACTTCCCGTCGACCCCGATAGTATTCTCGTCCGTGATGTATCCCGTGATTTCCGGATTTGTGGAATCATTGGAGCGGCCGGGAAACCATGTTACCGGTGCCTCGCTTGATATACCGATCGATATTCAGTTCGCCAAATTCCGACAGATCATACCCGATATGAAACGGGTCGGCGTGCTGTACACGACCAATACCGCCTCCCTGATCCCGGCAGCCCGCGTTGTGGCCGCCAATATGGGACTGGAATTGACCGCGGTTGAAGTCAACGGTCCGCGAGATCTCCCCCGGGCTCTGGACTCGCTGGTGGCGGAAGTTGACGGTTTATGGTCTCTGGCGGATCCGATTCTGTTCAGTCCGCAGTCGACCAAATACATATTGTTGAACTCGTTGCGTCGCGGCCTTCCCCTCATGGGGTTCTCCCGCAATGTCGTGGAATCCGGTGCCCTGTTTGCCCTTGACTTTGACTACAAAGCGATCGGCCGCCAGGCCGGCAGCCTGGTCAACGATATTTTCAACGGCGCCTCACCGGCCCGTCTGGCGGTTACCACGCCGGATATCATCTGGTTTCACTACAACGAAAAGACGGCCGGGCACCTGCAGGTATCCATCCCGCCTGATCTGATCGCCATTGCCAAGGAGGTGTACCGATGAGCCTCCTGCAACATCTGCATGGTGTCAGTATCCGGGCCAAGTTTGTGGTGTCCATGTCCATCATGCTGGTGATCAGCATGCTGATCGTCAGTGGCTTCCTGATCAATCGCCAGTCCCACGGGTACCGTCGCGAATTGCAGGCCACCGGCGAAACCATGATCAAAATCATGGCCATGAATGCCGAGAGTGGTGTATTGTTTGGCTCCGCGTACGAACTGAACGACCTCATGATTGTCCTCAAGGAGTTCGGCACGGTCGAATCCGGCATCATCATGAATCGCGACGACTCGATTCTGGCGCAGACGGGACATCTGTGTTTCGACACTGTCCAGATCGCCGCGCTCCGGCGCGAAACGCGCGAGTCCAATGCCTTCGGCTTTGAGTACATTACCGATACCACCGGTCGCGAGTACCTGGTCCTGGCGGCTCCGGTGACCAGTGAACAGCAAAACATGAGCCGTGAAAACCTGGGTATTACCGGCGGTGTCGACCCGACTCTGGCCTCGTCCCGTAGCAAGGAGACTATCGGCTGGATCGAGCTGGGTCTCTCGGTCGAAAACGTAGACCAGGCCATTGCCACCGCCAAACTGGTTGCCATGCTGGTCACGCTTATAGTGGTTATCGCCACGATCATCGTGGTGGTGGCTGTGGTCTCGGCCGTCACCAAACCGGTGACCGAGTTGGTGGAAGCCACCGACCAGCTCCGGCGTGGCGATTTCAGCACTCGCGTGGAAATCTGTCAGCGCGACGAGATCGGACAACTGGCCACGACCTTCAACAGCATGGCCGAGTCTCTGAAACAGTCGCGCGATGAGATCGAGCAATACAATCGGACGCTGGAAGAAAAGATCATTGAACGTACGCAGCAGCTCGAGGAAGCTCAGACCCAGCTTATCCAGTCCGAAAAGATGAGTGCTATCGGTCAACTCGCCGCCGGTGTGGCTCATGAGCTGAACAATCCGCTGGGCGGCATTCTCGGATATGCCCAGTTCACGCTGGAGAAGCTGCGCAAGAACGTTCCTGAAAAGACGACGCCGAAGGACATCGAAAGCTACACGCGCTACGTCGGTGATATCGAAACCCAGGCTCGTCGATGCAAAACCATCGTCCAGAACCTGCTGCGCTTCTCGCGCTCTTCCCGATCGACCGAGTTCGAGGAAGAAGTTGATGTCAACCAGGTGATCGCGGAAACGGTGACGTTTGTCGAGCACCAGTTCCGTATCAGCGAAATCGATCTGGAGGTGAATCTGGCTGATGATCTGCCGGTGATCTCCGGCAATGCCGGTCAGTTGCAACAGGTCTTCACCAACCTGATGATTAACGCGATGCATGCCTCGGAAAAAGGCACGGCAGTCCGGATCAATACGCGGTACAGCCCGGCCCTGGGCGAATTCGGCGGGGCACTGGAGCTCCGTTTTGCCGACTCCGGGCATGGCATTGCCGAGGAGAATCTCAAGAAAATATTCGAACCGTTCTTCACGACCAAGGAAGTCGGCAAAGGAACCGGTCTGGGCCTCTCGGTCAGTTACGGGATTGTCAAGGAGCATGGAGGCGAAATCACTGTGACATCGGCAGTTGGCCAGGGAACGACATTTACTATCGTACTCCCGGTGCAGAAAATAGCCCCGAGTACCGATACTGTTACTGAACTGGGCGAGAAACATTACTGATAGGACTGAGATTAGGCCAATGGACTCCACGGACAGGCAGACAATCCTCATCGTGGACGATGAAGAGATAATCCGGGACTTCCTCTCGGAGGTCCTCGAGGACTATGATATCTCTGTCGCCTGCGATGGTGATGAAGCAATAGACAAACTCCGTCAGAAAAAATACGATCTGGTGATCACGGATCTGCGCATGCCGCGAGTCCCGGGCGAGGAAGTGGTAAAGGCCGCCAAGGAAATAGATCCCAACACCAAGGTGATCGTGGTTTCGGGCTATTCGTCCCTGTATACCGTGAGTCAGTCGGTCAACAATGGGGCCTGCGCGTTCCTGTCAAAGCCGTTCAGCATAAAAGAACTCATGCAATGTGTCACTTCCGCGCTGGAAGGCGAGCAGAGCTGTTAGGACGGTCACCATGGCAAAGATACTCGTAATAGACGACTCCGCGGTGATACGGTCCCTGCTTACAGATTTTCTCACCGATATCGGTCATGAAGTGGAAACGGCCGGCGACGGTGACGAAGGCGTTCGCAAGGCGCGGGCAGACACATATGATGTCTGCATCTGTGACATGCATATGCCGAAGAAAAACGGCTACCAGCTGTTGACTGATCTCGGGGATCGTAAGCACAACATGCAATTCATCTTTACGGACTCGATGCCCGACCACCTGGGCGAACGAATAAGCGAGATCTCGGATTATTGCCAATTGCGGAAGCCGTTCGACCTGACTCAGCTCCGCACCGTTCTTGAGCACACGCTGGCATCGGTCAAGGTTCAATGAGTGACGAATCTCAACATAAGCATCGTGTCCTGGTCGTGGATGATGAAGACATAGTCCAATCGCTTGTACGGGACGCCCTTGAGGATGACGGTTTCTACGTGGAAACCGTATCGGGCGGTCACGAAGCTATTGAGCGCCTTGTGTCGACCTCGTTCGACCTGATGGTCACCGACATCCGTATGCCGGGTATGGACGGTGTCGAGTTGGTGGAGCGCGCGCGCGACCTGGCCCCCAACATGGGGGTGGTCTACATGACCGGCTACGCCAACCTCAATTCGGCCAAGGATGCCATCAAGCAGGGTGCCCTGGACTACATCATGAAGCCGTTTGAGCTGAATGAAATGCGCCAGGCCATCAGGGGCGCCGTCGCCAAACTGGACGAGGCGGCATCAAGCGACACCGACCAGCAATTGAGCAGCCTCTCGGATCTCAGCCATGTCCTGTTTGCGGCCGGTGACAGAACCTCACTGGTCATGTCCTCACTGAAGTTTGCCATGATGCATATGCAAAGTCCGGCCGGATCGGTCCTGTTCCTCAACACTGAAAGCGGCCAGTTCGAGATGAAATCGATTGTTGACGGACAGTCAAGCGAACAGGTGATCGGGGCCGAACCTCTGGAATCGGTGCTGCGCAAAGCGCCCACCGGCAAGCTGGGCGATCCCGTCCTGCTGTCCTGCCTGGAGGAGCACCCGCTCTACCGTCTCTGGCCCGATCCCGAGTTGGCCGCGTACCTGTTGCCCCCATGGTTCGACCATGATAACCGGATGATATACGTTCCGGTTAACCGGGCGGAAGACTTCTATGGCATGATTATGCTCGGCTTTGCCGACGATACCGTCAAGGTCAAACAGAGCGACCTCACCTTCCTTTCGATCACGGCCAGTCAGTTGGCGGTCAACCTGGAAAATCTCACGTTGCTCGACAACACTCAAACCGCGTACGCCCGCCTGAAAGAACTGCAGGACGAAACCATCGAGCTGGAGAAAATGGCGACGCGCGGTGAGATGTCGGCCGAGATTGGACACGAACTCAACAACTTCCTGGGTGTCGTGGCCGGGAACATTTCGCTTCTCGACGTCCACCTCAAACGCGCGGACTATGGCGAACTCGATCGTTACGTATCGGCCACCATATCGACAATTGAGAAGATCAAGAAGTTTACGGCCAATCTTATGGATCTGGGCGCTATCGCCTCTCAGCGCGAAGTACTGGAATTCGACCGGCTGCTCACTGAAGTGGTGGAGTATCTCGGTCCCCAGAAGCGCTTCCGCGACCTCACCATCAACATCCCGGCGTTTGAGCACAGCGTCCCCTTTCTCGCCGACAGCACGCAGATTCAACAGTTACTGTACAACCTGTTCAACAATGCCGCCGATGCCACAACCGGTTGCGATGTACGCGAGATCACAGTCGGTCTGGATACCTGTCTTGAAACGGCCAGTTTCCGGGTGACAATTACCGACACCGGCGTAGGGATAGACGGTGAGCTGCTAGCCAAGGC
>JAHIVM010000266.1 GCA_018816665.1 Candidatus Zixiibacteriota bacterium | reverse complement strand
CATACTCCAGCAGCCGTTTGACCCGCGGATCGGTATCCCTGAGACTCCGCAGCTCCGGCACCGCCTCGAGCGCAGCGGTCAGGGTCATTCCGGGACTTGCCGGTACCAGCTTGGCGATCTTGTCCACTTCGCCGTACGGGACACTCAGCACACGGCCGACATCACGAATCACTCCGCGGGCCGCCATGGTACCGAAGGTGATGATCTGGCAGACATTGTCCTTGCCGTATTTTTCGATGACGTACTGGATTATTTTTTCGCGGCCGCGGTCAGCGAAATCAATATCGATATCCGGCATGGAGATGCGTTCGGGATTCAGGAAGCGTTCAAACAGCAGCTCAAACCGCATGGGATCAACGTTGGTGATGTCCATCGTGTACGACACCAGCGATCCGGCCGCCGAGCCGCGGCCCGGTCCCACCGGAATCTTCTGAGAGCGGGCGTAGTCGCAGAAATCTTTGACGATCAGGAAGTAACCCGCATACCCCATCTGGCGAATAACCCCCAGCTCATAATCCAGGCGTTCCTGGACCTCGGGTGTGATCTCGCCATATCTTTTTATGCAGCCCTGCTCGCAGAGATAGCGCACGTACTCATCGGGATCAACATGCGGCTTGGGTATCGGGAAGATGGGCAGCTTCAGTTTGCCGAATTCGATATCTACGTTGCACTGCTCGGCGATATTGACCGAGTTTTCCAGGGCCGTTTTGAAGTCTCCGAACAGGTACTCCATTTCGTCGGCCGATTTGAAGTATATCTGGTCGCTCGAATATCGCATGCGCTGCGTGTCCTCAACCAGCTTGCCGGTCTGGATGCACAGGAGGGCGTCGTGCGCCTCGGCATCGCGCTGCCGCAGGTAGTGACAATCGTTGGTCACCACCAGGGGGATGCCGGTTTCCCGCGCAATGGCATCCATCTTCGGAATAAGCTGTTCTTCCTTCTCCAACCCGTGGTTCTGCAGTTCGAGAAAGAAATTGCCCGCACCAAAGATCTCCTGCAATTCGCGGGCGGCCATAACCGCTCCCTCGGTGTCACCTTTGAGCAGGTTCCAGGAGACCTCGCCCTTCATGCAGGCCGAGGTGGCGATCAGTCCCTCGGCATGCGCTCTCAGTATCTCCTTGTCGATTCGCGGCCGGTGATAAAACCCTTCCAGAAAACCGGCCGAGGTGAGTTTCATCAGGTTGCGATACCCGAGATCGTTTTTGGCCAGGAGGACAAGATGATAGCCGCCATCGGGATGCCTGTTGGAGGGCTTTTTGTCGAACCGGCTGCCGCCGGCCACATAGGCCTCGCATCCGATAATCGGCTTCACCCCCGCCTTGGTGGCCTTTTTGTAGAACTCAATGGCACCAAACATGTTGCCGTGATCGGTGATGGCCAGACCCGGCATTTTGTATTCTTTGGCCAGTTGAATGACATTGTCCAGACGACAGGCACCGTCCAGCAACGAGTACTGGCTGTGCGTATGCAAATGAACGAAATTGGCGTACTTCATTACCGGTTAGATGCAGTAGTGTTGGAGTTGATTCATACGAATTAGATACGCCCGCGCGAGAGACAAATCAATGGCTTTTTTGAGGACTGTATTGGTATAGGTTAGCCGTTGCCCGAGTGACCGTTACGTTCACTCGGGATCGCCCACAAGGATGAAACCGCCCCAAAACAACGGATGTCCGCAGCCCCGCTGGTCGCGGACTTGCTGCAGTACGGCCAGTGAGGCCGTCCGCAGGGCCGCTCGCCGGGAGGTCCCGCCCAGCCACTCCTCGTAAAACCGCTCTATGAGCAGCGAGGTCTCCCGATCAGGCACGTTCCAGAGACTCATCAGAATAGAGCGCGCCCCGGCGTGCTGGAATGCCCGTCGCAGACCAAACACGCCCTCACCCCTGACAATATCCCCCACTCCTGCCTCACACACCGACAACGAAACGAGATCCGTACCGAGCAAATTCAGACCGGAGGCTTCAAAGGCGGTCAGGATTCCATCTTCCATACCGTGACCGTCGGCCGACCCGCCGTTGCCGACACGATTGGCCCCCGCCAGCGCAATGGCCGATCGGATCAGCGGTGTCCGATAGACCTCATCCAATGAATCCGGCATTTCCCGGTTAAATAGCCCGTGCGTGGAGAGATGCAGCACGGTGGGAGGTGTGGCCAGACTTTTGAGGTATGTTTCCGATGCTTCAGAGCCGTAGCGTTCGTCCACGGTGAGGTTAGTCGCCTCCCGAATCGCCCGGGCCAGAGATATCCCCTCCCGACGGCTGAAGCGCAAACGGCTGAACCGGGTAGTTGTCCCCCGGTACACAGCGTTTCCGTCCGTTGGTCCGGAAGCATCCTGCAACGGGAGCGACATCGTCGTAGTATCCCGGAAATCATAATCCGGATCGGCCAGAACGGCCGCGTAGTCGCCGTGCGCATGGGTCTTGCTGAATCTCAACAGATCCCGTCCGCAGGAGAGGTAGCTTATATCAAACCGCTCAACGACATAGGTTGAATCATCGACAGCCAGGATGTCGAACGGCAGCAAATTGAGGATGCCGTCCGGTGCGATCAGAATTCTCGACCGGCCGGATGAACGAGCCAGCAACGGCTCACACAGCAATTGGTACAGCGAGTGGGTCTGATCGGCCAGGCGATGTTCAGCCTCCGCCGCCACAGGCGAGTGTACCTGTACGGCGGCCGCGTCTACACCCGCCCGTACCGCCTCCACCAAACTGTCTATCAGAAGCGCGTCACCCAGATCAACCAGGGCGGTATGTCCTTCATCATCCAGCACGAAGGCCAGATAGCGGGATGCCGGATCATCGTCGATTGAAGCCTCCAACGAACTGAAGCTGTACGGGACATAACGCAGGTACTCCCACAGGACGGTACGGTCCGGCATGGCCGCCACCAGATCCACCGTGCGGAAGCGCGCACTTGCCAGGACATCCTCGAAATCGGCACAGGCCCGGCTGAGTTCCGCCTCCAGCGAATCGACCGCCCGATACATTGTCCGCAGACTGTCCCGATATGCCTCACCGGACAGCTCCCCCGATCCCGCCAGAACCATATTGGCCAGGCGGGAGCACATGTTGCCGTGTGAAGCAAGGGTGCCCGACAACCTGTTGTCGAGCGAACACATGGCTGTTCGTCGCTCAGCCATGACTGCATCAACCACCGCGGCTTTGCCCTTTTCGACCATCTCAAGCGCCAGTGTCACCGCGCGCTCTTCCCCGCACCTCAGGGCCAGCGAGAGCAACGAGTGATCCAGAAGCGGGTACTTGTGAATCCAGCGAAGCTTCTGCGTCTCCGATGAAAAGGGGAACACGTACTCAATGAAACCCTGGCGAAGCCTGATAAAGCGATGATAGTACTGCAGGCTGTGATCGAAATCACTTCGTTTGCCGTACAACCGGGCCAGCGATTGCGCCACCCCGGCCACATCGGGATGCTCCGGTCCGAGGACCTGTTCCAGACTCCTCAGCGCGTCGAGCAACAACCCCTCGGCCTCGGCATCGTTGCCCCGGCTCACACAAATCCCGGCCAGTTGATGTTGGACGGCGGCTACGTCCGGGTGCGCATCCCCAAGCACCCGTCGCAGTAATCCCAACGACTTCCGCAGGTACGTTTCGGCCCCGGCATGATCACCGGCAACTTCGCAGACTTCCGCCAGGCCGACCATGGTTGCGGCCACCGCCGGATGGTCCGCCCCGAGCTCATTTCGACGGATTTGCAGGACCTCGTGCAGACCCGCGTCGGCCTCGACCACGTTTCTCCGGGCCAGTTGTATCTCGGCCAGTCGTTCCCGACAATCGGCATAGCGGGAATGATGGGTGCCGAATTCCCGGCCGGCGATGTCAAGAGACTGGCGGCACACGTCCTCTGCCTCGCGGTACCGATGCTGGCTGGCATACACCTCCGAAAGATCCAGAAGAGCCCGGGATACTTTGGTATGCTCGCGTCCGAACTGGCGTTTCCAGAGGGGCAGAGCCCGGTTCAGCAGTTCCTCCGCCTCTCGATAGCGCCCCTGGTACATACAGATTGAGGCAAGATTGTGCAGTCCGGCCGCAACTCCCACGTTGTCCGGCCAGAAAGCTTTCTCCCAGACTTCCATCGCTCGCCGATAGGATGTCTCGGCCTCGACATACCGTCCCTGGTCAAGGAACAGCTTGCCCCGCGTGTCATAGCGATACGCCATGTCAAGGTCGTCCGGCTTCAGTACCGCGTTCTGAATCCCCTCGGCCAGAATCAGCAGGCTGTCCGACTCGCGGAAGCGACCCTGGTAGCGGCGTACGTCGGCCAGACCGATCAAACACATGGCCACCCGCTCATGATTCATGCCGTGGGCAGCCGTCCATATCTCCAGCGCCCGGAGCAGCAACGGTTCCTGCTCAGTGAACTTGCCCTGATGCTCATACACCCGGGCAATGTTGCGCAGAGCAAGGGCCACCCGGGGATCATCGGCCCCCGACAAAACAGTCAGGATGTCGGCGGCCTGGCGATAGTGTGCAATAGCCTCATCATACTTCCCCTGATGACGGGCCAGCAGGGCCAGCTCATTGTAGCTGCGATAGATTTGATAGTGCACCGTGGTGTACAACGATTGCTTTATGGCGAGTCCCTGCCGGTAGAAGGCCTCGGCTTCGTCGTACCGGCCCTGGTTTTTTACCACCTGCGCGAGTTCATCGTAGCTCCGGGCCACGCTTTCGTGACGGTCGCCATAGGCAGCCTGTCGCATACGCAACGATTCATGGTACAGTGACTCTGCCACCGGGTGATTCCCCGCCACATTGTGCAGATCGGCCAGGGTCGACAGACAATCGGCAATCTCGGGATGATCCCGACCATAGATCTCTCGACGAATGTCAATCGCTCGTTCCACCCAGCCTTTGATGACGCCGGAGTCAGGGCGATAAAAATCGAGTATGCGATCATGACCGTAACTGCCGAGTCGCCAGAGGACATAAGCCACGGTCGTGTCACGGTGACCGAATCGCTGTTCGGCCCGGTGCAGGGCGCGCTGCCCCACCGCCAGGGCGGAATCGTACAAACCTTGTTGTGACAGGGAATCCGCCCGAGACATCGTTGCGAACACGGACGCTCTGCTGTCCGCCAGGGAATCGGCGTCAGATCGGGGGATACAAAGAATCGAGACAAGAACGCACAGCAACAGACCCAGGACGACAGTAACTCCCATCGGACGGGCAGACGGCGTCATACGGAACATGTTGTGTGCATACTTAATCTTCATGCAACGATACTGCAGGCCGTGAGGATGTCAGGGAGTTATCTGAAACAGGTACTCCTGCGTATTTGACATCGGGTCACCCCGGGGGTCCGTAATGGTCAACAGGTATATACCGGGGACAACAATATCGCCTG
>JAHIVM010000265.1 GCA_018816665.1 Candidatus Zixiibacteriota bacterium | reverse complement strand
CCGGGCAACAGGTTAAAGGTCTCTCGAACAATATCCGCATTGACCGGCAGATGAGCCAGACCGGACTTCACCAGCCGGGTCAGACGTTCCCCGCCCCCGAGTGAGGTCGACCAGGTGAGAAACTGAACCGCTCGGAACGTGAAGTAAGCAAACACAAAGCCGCAGACTTTGGCCGCCACGATAGAGTACACCGTGTATCCGGCCCAGCGGACCGGCTGCAGTATGATAGTCGAAAACGTCTCGAGAATGGCCGAGAAGGTTTCCCCGCGACGGTCGGCTGCGGCTACGGCAGGTAACAGCAAAACGGTCAGGGTGAACACGAATATGATAAACACGGACAGAATCGCGATAACAAAATTCGGCAGGGCAAACAGGATCACATACAGCCATTCACCTACCACAGGAATTCGGGACACCAGCCCCAGCAGAAACATGAGAACCACAATAAACAGCACGAACAGACCGATCGAAAGCTCGGCCATCAGGACCTGCGGCAGTCGTTTGAGCGCAAAGCGAATCGCCTCCCGCGGAGACATGAAACGATTGCCGCGAATTGCTTCAATGTTGATAATTGAAACCGCCAGAAAACCCAGCATTACCACCAGAACCGAGGCGGCTCCGCCGAGCCAGAAAACGATCCTGGCCGCGCGTGAGGTAATCACAACCTGATCGAACGGGAAAAATCCGTAAGCCCGGAATGACACGCCGAGATCATTGCCCTGCACCGCAAGGGCCAGGTAGGCAAAGAGGTCGTACACCAGAAAAGCCGCGACCAGAGCCAGCGACATGACCAGAATCTGCTTGGCCGACAGGGCCGAGGCAGGGACGGTCAATACGTCTTTGAAACTCATTCTGGGAGGTGATTCCATGGCGGTAAGTTGTGTCCTATGACTCTACGATGTCAAGTTCTAAATCCCTGCCCGACAGCTATTAACTTTCACCGGACTATTCCGATACATGTTATAGACTTACAGACGTGGAGAGCATGTGAAGACGTTGTCTGCACCGATTGCCCGAACATCCCTCACCCACCGCCGCACGATCGCGATGCGAGCCGCCTACGCTGTTATTGTCTCCGCCGTTTCTCTCACCGGAACTCTTGCCGCCGGTTACTTTTTTGTCAGCCTCGCCTCAGGATCCCGGGTATCGCTGAGTGAACTTATGCGCGAGGACTACCTCTGGCCTATCGCAGCCATTGCCACGGCTATCGCCCTCGGCGTCGTGGGTATGCTGCATTTCATCGAATCCCGTACCGTCCGTTCGTCCGCCCATCCCCGCACCGGGATGAACGCCGATCTCAGCCGACCCTCGCAATCACAGAATATGACGGAAGTCGTCAAGCGCATGGTCCGCAATGTCGAGCGTCTCAACGAAGTTGAGTGCGACCTTATACACAAGATTTCGGTCGGCGGACGGGTTGACCTGCAGACAGATCGCCTGATTACCGAGATGCGTATCTGCACCAACCGCCTGCTGGCCCAGTTACAGGAACTCGACGTTGAAGACACAGCCGACCGGCCAAACGGCGATATCGTGCGCCAGCCCGTCTATCGCGCCTGATCCTCCCCCGTCCGACCCATCAATCTGTCAGATGTGAAACTCGACGATATCCTCGTCGGTGAGCTGGTAGTCGCGGTTTACCCGCTGACCGTCGAACTTGCCTTCCCCCCAGATCTTGGCAAACTTCAACTTCTTTCCGAAGTCCTTGTGAATCTCGATTGCCGCTTCTTCCACAGTGCCTCCGATGGGCAGGATGACCGGATCGATCTTTTCCACCGGCTTGCCCACATGCTTGGTATACACCCGTATAATAGCCAACGAGTCAAACAGGGCACGCCGTAGCGCGTTCATAGCGTCATCGTCGATAATGGAAGTCGGGACGATAGTAAATCCGGGAAACCGCTCGGCCAGTGCCTTCTGCCTGCTCCCGTCTTCATCCTCGTAGGCCTTATGCGCACAGATAAACGTCTTTTTGGCCATAAACCGGGGATCGTCGGGCTGTACGTCGACCGACGGCTGCAGCAGGACACGCCTCTCCTCCAGCCGTTCCAAAACCAGGTTCACCCGGTCGAGCATGTGTTCATCGGCCAGGTCAACCACCAGCAGAACAACATCGGCGTTCCGAACGAGATTGCTCATGTACGTTTCGTACAGCTCATCGGAGATCGGGGGCGTGTCAATCAGCTGGATTTGCACGGTCTCAAAGGTCATCATCCCGGCCAGCGGCTCACGTGTTGCGTACGGATAATCCGCCACCAGCGGTTTGGCGTTGGTGAGGCTGTCCACCAGCGATGACTTCCCGGAATTGGGCGGTCCAATCAACACGATCTGCCCCGCTCCCTCGCGGGGAATGTAGTCGACCGCGGCCGCTTTGGCAGCACCGCCGGACTTGGCCGGCTCTGCGATTTCCTTGCGATGCCGGGCGATTTTGGATTTCATGTCCGCCTGGAGTTTGTCGGTGCCCTTGTGCTTGGGCATCATGCGCAACAACTCCTGGGCCAGGCGCAGCTTCTCCCGCGGGTCGCGTTCCGCGCGGTACTCGCGTTCCAACTCGTAGTACTGAGGTGGTAAATTTGCCGGCATATTGAATTAATACAGAAAACCGTCCGTCGACGCAAGATGGTTTAGGTTATCTCAGACAACCCTAACGCGAATACTGCATAACAATCGACCGCAACCGGTCACACACATAGTCGACATCGCGCAAACGCAGTTCGGGATACATCGGCAGCGATATAACGCGGTCACCGGCGTAAGCCGCGTTGGGGAAAAACTGGCGGCTCAACCCCAGGGTCTGGTAGAAACTCATATCAAAGAGCGGACGATAATGGACGCCGCACTCAACCCCCGACTCGGCCATCAGGCGAATTACGTCGTCCCGATCAATACCCATCCGCGACAACCGCAGGCGCACAATGTACAGATGCCAGGCCGGAATCCGCCCCCGCACGGGTTTGGCCGACCGCACCCAATCCCCAATCCCGGCCAGCCCGTGACGATACCGATCGGCAATGGCCTGACGTTTTTTCTGATTGGCCGCAAACCCCTGCAGTTGCCCGAGTCCGATAGCCGCATGGACATCGGACAGATTCCCCTTGTAGCCAAGATCTACAATGTCATACTGCCAGTGTTTCTCCTGCCGCCTCTGGTAGGCCGTTCGGGTCATGGCGTGCAGTGAGCACAGTTTCACCCGGTCGGTCAGAATGCGGTGCCGTGAGATCACCGCTCCACCCTCGGCCGTGGTAACGTTTTTTGTCGCCTGGAAGGAATACACCGCAGCGTCGACCTGCTGGGCGGTTGTTTTGCGCAGATACCGGGCTCCCAGCGAGTGCGAGGCATCGGCCACCAGCGGAATCTTCCGGGCATCACAGATCTCCCGCAACCGGCGGTACTCGCAGGGATAGCCGCCAATGTCAACCACCAGGACACAGGCGGTGCGGTCGGTGATTTTACGCTCTACCTCATCGGGATCGATGTTCAACGTGACGGGATCGATATCGGCAAAAATGGGCAGGGCGCCGTTGCGAAGAATGGCCTCGGCAGTCGCCACAAAGGTAAACGGGGTGGTAATGACTTCGGTACCGGGGCCGCAGCCCAGAGCCTCCAGGGTGAGAAATAAACCGGCCGTAGCAGAACTGACGGCAGAGACATAGCGCACTCCGGTTACGGCAGCCAGTTCCCGTTCAAACGCCTGCACTCTGGCTCCGGTGGTTAGCCATCCGGATATCAACACGCTGTTCACTTCCCTGATCGCCGCCGGGGAAAGCTTGAGATCGAACAACGGGATTCTGCGCTCAGCCATGCAACACATCCTCGTACACCGAAATCATTCTGTCAAGAGACCGCTGCCACTGATACTTGTCTTCCACAATGTGGCGAGCGTTCCGTCCCATTGTCAATCTAAGATCGGGCGCCTGGGCCAGCTTCACGATAGCATCCGCCAGAGCCACCGAATCACCGGGAGGCACCAGCAGGCCGGACCGGCCATCCTGCACAATCTCCGGAATACCGCCAACGTCGGTCGCTATGACCGGACGCGCATTTGCGCCCGCCTCCACGGCCGCCACACCAAACGATTCCTGCAGCGACGGCATCACCATGATATGACTTGCTCTCAGAAGATCCCGCACTCCGTTTTCATCAAGCAAGCCGCAAAACGACACGCAATTGTCCAGACCCAGCCGGGTACACAGCGCTTTGAGGTGGGAGGTCGACGGACCCTCGCCGGCTATCGTGAGCCGTATCTCCGGTAGGTCTCGATGGACGGTATGCATGGCCTCAAGCAGGATATCGATACCGTACACCGGTTTGTGTCGCTTTATGAAACACAGCCGCACCGGACCCTCCGGAGGTGGTTCGACCTGCGCGGGAAGCTCGAGGCCGAATGGGATGATGGTTATTTGCTTCGCCAGATCCGGAGCAAAGCACCGGGTCACGCCACCCAAATACTCCGACGTTGCGGTGATACGCGACGCCGCCTGGAGGACTTTCCGCAGCGAACGACGAGCCAGCCAGTTCGAGGGGAACTCAACCACATTCGACCCCCACACCGACACGACCCGGGGATAGTCACTCAACTTGAGAGCCCAGGCGCCAAAGGCCGAGGCATAATGAGCATGTACAATGTCGGGAGAGAAGTCGCGCGCCTCCCGGACAACCGCGGAGCCGTGGCGAAGGTACCCCAGGCGACCGGCGCGAGGGAAAACGGCGG
>JAHIVM010000264.1 GCA_018816665.1 Candidatus Zixiibacteriota bacterium | reverse complement strand
GTGACCATCCGGACCCTTGATCCGCCGCTGCATGAGTTCCTGCCGCGTCACGAGGAAATCCAGGAGAAGATCGACGCGCTCGATCCGAAGGGTGATGACTACGAGGAGGAACGCGAGGCGCTGGAGAAAACCATCAAGCGCATCGAGGAACTCCACGAACAGAATCCCATGCTGGGTCATCGCGGCTGTCGCCTGGGTATCATGTACCCGGAGATCACCGAGATGCAGGTGCGGGCCATCATCATGGCAGCCTGTGACCTGATCAAGCACAAAAAGAAGGTCGCTCCGGAGATCATGATTCCGCTGGTTGGCCATGTCAACGAGTTCAAGAATCAGCGGGAGACGGTTGACCGGATCGCCCGGGAGGTGATCGCCCGGACGAAGGTGAAATCGCTTGAATACAAAGTCGGTACCATGATCGAGGTACCCCGGGCCGCGCTGACTGCGGGCGAAATCGCCGAGGAGGCCGAGTTCTTCAGTTTTGGTACCAACGACCTGACCCAGATGACCATGGGCTTTTCGCGCGATGACGCCGGCAAGTTCCTGCGGTACTATGTCGAAAACGGGATTCTCCCGGAGGATCCGTTTGTGACCATTGATGCCAACGGTGTTGGTCAACTGGTGAAAATGGCCAAAGAGAACGGCCGCAACGCACGACCGGATCTGAAAGTGGGCATTTGTGGCGAACACGGTGGCGATCCCACGACCATCAGGTTCTGTCACGAGGTCGGCCTTGACTATGTGTCCTGCTCGCCGTTCCGCGTGCCGATCGCCCGTCTGGCGGCCGCCCAGGCTGCTATTCTGGCCGGAGATATCAGGCCGACAAAAAAGACGATTGCCGCGAGAAAGGTCACCAAGAAGTCCTCAAGCAAGGCGATCAAGAAGACAACCAAGAAGCCGACCCGAAAGACTGCCAAAACAGCCAAGGCCGAGCAGCAGTAGTCGTTCGGGTTTCTTGCGGTCTCAATCTCTGGGAGGAAGGTCGTCGCGTTTCTGCGGCGACCTTCTCTCGTTGTGCCACCGGGACTGCAATCGATTGTCGCGGACCAACTTTCGCTTGACTTTTCGAGGTGACGACGTTCATTCCAGAGGAAAACCAGACACACTGTACCCGCTCCGGCAGGGGATGTCCGGGGGCATGAAGCCGTCAGGACAGATGTCAGGCGCGACGATCTAACATTGAACGGGACTATGAAACAGCATCTTGACGCCATATTCAGGCCGCGATCCATTGCCGTCATTGGTGCCTCCAACAAACGCGGCAGTATCGGGCACGCCACCCTGGCCAACATCTTTCGGGCTGAATTCCGGGGGAAAGTGTTTCCCGTCAATCCCACTCACGAGGTACTCCATTCCGTCAAGGCCTACTCAACCGTGTTGGATGTTCCCGATGCGGTGGATCTGGCCGTTGTCATCGTTCCCAAGCAGTTTGTTCCGGCGACTCTGCGCCAGTGCGGTGAGAAGGGCGTGCGGGGTGCAGTTGTGATTTCGGCCGGTTTTTCCGAAGTCGGCGGCGAAGGGAAAACCCTGGAGCGAGAACTGGTTGACATCGTGCGCGAATATAATATGCGCCTGGTGGGGCCGAATTGCTTCGGCGTTGTGAACACCGATCCCGAGGTGAGCCTGAACTGTACGTTTGGCAAAACCTTCCCCCGCGTGGGTAATGTCGGTTTTATCACCCAGTCCGGTGCCATGGGGGAGGCGATCATGAACCAGGCCGAGCAGCTTGGTATCGGTTTCTCCAAAATAGCGTCGATAGGCAACAAAGCGGATATCTCATCCAACGATGTCCTTGAGTACTTCAAAGACGATCCGAAGACCGACATCATCCTGCTATATCTGGAGAACTTCGGTAACCCGCGCAATTTTACGAGTATTGCCCGCGAAGTATCGCAAACCAAGCCTATTGTCGCCGTGAAATCCGGTCGCACAATCCTGGGTGCCATGGCAGCCTCATCGCATACCGGCGCCCTGGGCGGCCTTGACGTCGCCGTCGACGCCCTGTTCGAACAGACGGGGGTAATGCGCGTAGACACGGTCGAACAGCTCTTTGATGTGGCCATGACCCTGTCTCGCCAGCCGATACCGAAGGGCAATCGTGTGGTGGTCGTCACCAATGCCGGAGGCCCGGGTATCCTCGCCACCGATGCGCTTGTGAACTACGGCATGGAAATGCCGTCGCTTACGCCTGCCACCGTCAAAGAGCTGAAGACGTTCTCGTCTGCGGATGCCTCTTTCTCCAACCCCATGGACATGGTGGCCGGTGCCGGAGCCACGGAGTTCTTCAAGACCCTGAACGTGGTCAAGAAGGACAAAAGCTATGACAGCATCATGGCAATTTTTGTCCCGCCGGTGACGGTGGACGAACTCGAGGTAGCCAGGAATATTTACGCCGCCCTTGCTGACACCGACAAAACGGTCCAGGCCTGTTTTATGGGCGCCGGCGAGCAGTCGCTGGGGATACGATACCTTCAGGATCACAGCATTCCGGTGTACATCTTTCCTGAGGCCGCCGCCAAGGCCCTGGCCATTATTCAAGAGCACCGTCACTGGTTGAAGCTGCCCAAGGGCAAAGTGAAGAACTTCAAGGTCGATGCCGATCGCGTGCGCGAGATCGTCGCAGCCAATCTTGACCGGGGGAATACCGCCATTGTCGGCGCTGACGCCATGCAGATTCTCGATGCTTACGGCATTCAGGTGGCCGGGTATCATTACGCCTATACTATCAAAGAGGCGGTGGTCGTGGCGCGCGAACTGGGGTATCCGGTCGTCATGAAAGTCAACACGCCGCCAATCGTGCACAAAACCGAGGCCGGGGGCGTGCTGGTGGATCTGCGTTCGGAGAGTGAAGTCAAATCGGCGTTCACAAAGCTGCGGAAGCGGGTGGGTACACTGAAAGCCGGTGAACGGTTTTCGGTGGTGATGCAGGAGATGGTCACCGGGACGGTGGAAACGGTCATTGGCATGACCACCGATCCCTCCTTCGGGCCGTTAATCATGTTCGGCCTGGGGGGCATTTATGTTGAGGTGATGAAGGACGTGGCTTTTCGCACGATCCCGTTGACGGCTCAGCGGGCACGTCGTATGATTAAGTCACTGAGGTCGTATCCATTGCTGACCGGTTTTCGGGGAACCGCCCCGGTTGACCTGTCAGTGATTGAGGAAACGCTGTTGCGGGTTTCGCAACTCGTCAGGGATTTCCACTGCCTGTCCGAGATTGATTTGAATCCGTTCATTGTCTCGGCAAGCCGGGAACGGTGCAGAGTGGTGGATGCGCGACTGATTATCAAGGATGAGTCTCGGTGCAACTAGGCTGGCGGTTCGGTCGAGGATTGCGGCCGATTGTCACCGGTTACCGGTGAACCGGCCCGATGGTCGGGAAAGAGGAGTCTGATGCGGTACGAACTGAAATCAATCGGTATCTGGTCGTTTGTTAAGATCAGCTTTTTCCTGAATCTGGTCCTGGGGTTTGTTTTTGGCATTTTCTATGCCCTGATGTTCGGCTTCATCCTGGCTGCCACCAGCAGCCTGACTCCAGGGATGGGGGGCTTGCCCATGGAGGACGTCTCCATAGGTATGCTGGTTGTGATCATGCCGTTCATGTTTGCCTTTTTCATGGCCGTCTTCAATACGATTTTCGGATTGATAGCAATTGGCGCCTATAACCTGATATGTCGGATGACCTGCGGTCTCGAACTACACTTTGAACCGGTCCAGGCGACCACGACCACCCTGGCACCCCCGCCGGTACCGTCCACCGCCCCTCAACCGGGACCGCCTCCTCCGCCACCGCCGGCCGCCCCTCCGCAGGCGCCGCCGCGAGTCGAGCCGGAACCGCCGGCCGGAGAATAACCGCCAACCACGTAAGGCAGGCTATAGCGACTATGTCATCTGTCAAAGTTCGTATTGCTCCGTCACCCACCGGGTATCTTCACGTGGGTACCGCCCGTGCCGCACTGTTCAACTACCTCTTCGCCCGTCACAACGGCGGCAAGTTTGTCGTCCGTATCGAGGATACCGACACCAGGCGTTCCAAACCCGAGCTTATTGAGCCGATCCTGGATGCGCTGCGGTGGTTGAAGCTCGACTGGGATGAAGAAATCGTGTACCAGTCACGGCGATCGGAATTGTACGGCCGGTATGTTGATGAGTTTGTCAAAACAGGCCGGGCCTATTACTGCTTCTGCACTCCGGAGGAACTGGTGGCCGAGCGCGAACAGGCCCGGGCCGAGAAACGCAATCCGGCCTATAGCCGGAAGTGTCTCAGCCTCTCTGAGGATGAGGTTCAGGCGCGGCTGAAGGCGGGCGAAAAAGCTGCGATTCGCGTGCGCATACCCGAGGGTGAGACCTCCTACGATGACATCGTGTCGGGTCATCTGACCAAGCAGAATACGGAATTGGAGGATTTCATTGTTGCGCGCTCCGATGGTTCCGCGACGTACAACTTCGCGGTGGTGGTCGATGATCACGAAATGGGCATCAGTCATGTGCTGCGCGGCAACGACCATATCACCAACACGTTCAAACAGGTTCATATCTACAATGCCTTTGGCTGGACCCCGCCCGTGTTTGGTCACGTACCGCTGATCCTCCGTCCGGACAAACGCAAAGTCTCGAAGCGGCTGGGGGATAAGGATGTCGGCGAGTACCGCAATGAGGGCATCCTGCCCGGGGCCATGGTCAATTATCTTTCGTTGCTGGGCTGGTCGCCCAAATCCGACCGGGAGATATACACCCTGGAGGAGCTGGTCGGACTTTTCGACGAAACACATATCAACGCCAGCAACGCGATTTTTGACGAAGAGAAGCTGCTGGCGTTTAACAAAACACACATTCAGATGATGACCGACCATGATCTGGCCGTCCTGGCGGCGCCGCTGCTCGTCGAGGCCGGCCTTACCACCAAGTACTGGCTGGAAACGCGATGGGAATATCTGCGGGCGGTGGTATCGTTGTTTAAGGATCGCCTGACCCGCGTCTCCGAGATAGTGGAACGCAGCGGATACTTCTTCGCCTTTGACTATACCTACGATGAAAAAGCCGAGACAAAGAGCTTCCCGCCCGAGGCCGCCGATCTGCTCACCGATCTCGCCGGGCGGTTTGCGGCGCTGACATCGTTCACCGTGGAATCGGCGGAACAGGCGCTGACAGCCCTGGCCGAGGAGCGGGAAATCAAGAAGGCGAAGTTGATTCATCCGGCCCGTCTGGCGGTGTCAGGCATGCCGGTGGGACCGGGGTTGTACGAGATGCTGGTTACCCTGAGCCAGCCGGTTGTCGTTGAACGTATGAAAAAAGCCGCCGCCTATATTCGTAACAAGCAATAGTATGTCATATCGATAAGAAGTCAGTTGAGAGGTTACCATGAGCGACTCCAAAGAACAGATTGCCGCCACCCTGAAACATGCCATCCGAGGCGAAGAAGAGGGCTTCAATTACTACAACGCGTTGTCACAGGCCACGAAAAACCCCGATGCCAAACGGAAGCTGGAAGGGTTGCGGGACGATGAGGTTCGGCACAAGCAGACCCTGATGGCGCTGTACGAGAAGTATGTCGGCGGCGACATGGGCCCGTTGCCGTCCGACGGTGTTTCGGCTCTGTCGAAAGTACTTGAGGGCGGCCGGCTGAAGGGGCTGAAGTCGGAGATGGAGTTTATTACCCTGGCTATCGAGGTCGAAATCGCGACCATGAAGTTCTACCAGGAGAAAAAGACCATGATTGACGATGCCGAGTTCGGTGCGATCCTGGAGAAACTGGCCGCCGAGGAACAGGGGCACTTTGAACTGCTGCAGGCCGAAAAGGACGCCCTGGGCGGTAATTACGGCTGGTTCAGCTACGGCGACTCCGCTCCTATGGAACACTAGCGGGTCGAGTATTCAGTGAAATCCCGAGTGCCGACCGGGGAATAAGAGCGCCGGCTCCGGGATAGAGACACGTTCAAGTTACGGAGGTGATTGCCATCAGCACCAATGAAAACGCGGTTCTGCAGCCGGGTGATAAGGCGCCGGATATCACGCTGCAGACTCACTCTGACGGCGAACACAATCTGGCGTGGTACCGGGGTCGGAAAAACGTTATTCTGGCCTTCTATCCGGCCGACTGGACGCCGGTGTGTGCCACCCAGATTCCGGGGTTTGTCCCGCTTCTGGAGACGTTCGAAACATACGATGCCCAGGTGATCGGCATCTCAGTGGATTCAGTGTTTTGCCACACGGCGTGGGCCAAATCTCTGGGCGGGATTCCGTTTCCGTTGATGTCGGATTATTACCCGCACGGCGAAGTCGCCCGGAAGTACGGTGTGTTGTCATCTCGTGGGTATGCCGAGCGCTCGGTGTTCCTGATCGACAAGAGCGGCGTCATTCGCTATATCGAGAAGGTCAAACCGGCCGACCTGCCCGACAATGACAAACTGATTGCCGCCCTGAAAGAGGTTGCCGGAAACGGGACTGCCTGATCTCTCGCCATTCTTCGAACGCAGACAAAAAAACCGGCGTGCTTTCGCAGCGCGCCGGTCTTCTTTTGTTCAGAACCTGCAGCGTTAATACACGATTGAGCCACCGGAGAAGATATTCGCCCCGGCTACGAGGCAGATGAACACT
>JAHIVM010000263.1 GCA_018816665.1 Candidatus Zixiibacteriota bacterium | reverse complement strand
GTCGCATGACTACCAGCCTGACCGGTGTCGTACACCAGCTAGCCCACAACGCCGATCAGCTGGCCACCGCGGCCAACGAAGTGGCATCGTCATCGGAGGAAATGTCACGAGGTACCCGCGACCAGACGGCGCAGATGGGGCAGATATCAACGGCGATTGAGCAAATGGCCGCAACCATCGTGGAGTCCTCCCGCAACGCCGGCGATGCCAGCACCAGTTCACGCAGCGCCGCCGACAACGCCAACGAAGGCGGGCGGATTGTGGGCGACACTATCGCCGGAATGCAGGGGATTGCCGATGTGGTCCGGGAATCATCGGAGTCGATTGCCAAGCTGGCTTCATCCGCCGACCAGATCGGTGAAATCATAAGTGTCATCGATGACATCGCCGACCAGACCAACCTGCTGGCCCTCAACGCCGCCATTGAGGCCGCTCGCGCCGGAGAACAGGGACGCGGATTTGCTGTGGTTGCCGATGAAGTTCGCAAGCTGGCCGAGCGCTCCGGCAAAGCCACGGGCGAAATCGCGACTATGATCACCGGCATACAGAAGGACACCCAGGAAGCCGTGGACACCATGAATGCCGGAATGAAGGCCGTTGATGAAGGTCGCGCCCTGGCCGATCGGGCCGGCAGCAGTCTGAGTGAAATCGTCAGTCTCTCTGAGAGTGTGGTCAACATGATCCAGCAGATTGCCACGGCCTCGGAAGAGCAGTCGGCTGCCGCCGAACAGATTTCGAAAAATGCGGACAATGTCAACTCGATTGCCCGCGAGGCCGCCCTGGGGGCTGAGCAGTCGGCCACCGCGGCGGAGCAGTTGAACCGCCAGGCCGAGGCTATGCAGCAGATGGTGGCGCAGTTCAAGGTGATTGAGGACGAGGTGCCCGCATAGGAGGAGACCCGCAACCCACGCGTGAGGTGGAGGGCACGGGTGGGTTGCGACCCCCGGTGATGCATCGCCGGAAGAAACAGCGGCATTATTACCAGACAGCCTGACCGGCAACCGACATGCTACCCTAAGCCGTTGGCAGGGGGATACATGGTGCAAGAGCCGGCCTGTTGCTCTGCGATGACTCACAAGTCAAAATCGCCACAATCGAAAAAATACTCTCGGGCAACCAGAGCTTTCTGCAAACATCGGGAACTCCAGTCCACGATTACAGTGTTACATCCATATATCCTCGGCATCATGATATGCGTGCTGTGCGCCATAGGCGGTCAGGTGCGCCGTGCACCGAGAGTATACACACCGAACTACAAACACATACATCCTATACACAAGGCAAAGCTATGAAACGCCTCAGCTCATTCGCGACGCTTCTCCTGATCATTGCTGTCTGCACCCGGACTTCCGCCACCGTTCACGACATCACCATCGGCAACAATTTCTTCTCGCCGCTCAAAACCACCGTCACTCCCGGTGATACCGTCCGCTGGACCTGGGCCGGCGGTGTACCTCACTCCACAACTTCGACCGGTGGTTCCCCAAAATCCTGGGATTCCGGGGTCACCAGTGCCGCAGGCTTCACCTTTGAGGTGGCCTTTACGGCGGGTGACGGTCCCGGACCGTTCCCCTACGTGTGCACCATTCACGGCGGTATGAGGGATACGATCTTCGTCGCAGCCGCTCCCGGTTGCTGTGTTGGTACCCGGGGAAACGTTGTGCTGGATCTTATGAGCAACTGCGAGACGATTACGGATCAGTCGGTTGACGTGGGCGACCTGACCAACCTGATCGATCACCTGTTTATCAACTTCACTCCGATCTGCTGTTCTGATGAGGCAGACATAGCACCCGCGCTACCCGACGGGAGCATTGATGTTGGCGATCTCACGGCCATGATCGATCATTTGTTCATCAACTTCCCGCCGTTGTCCGACTGCAACTGAGTGGTCTCGTACAGTTGTCGCACAGACAGAACATGTATCGGTGTGAGTCCGGGTGCGCCGGACTGGGGCTCGCGCCTATGCGTGTGGACACGTTAGGGCACAATGGGCCGGTCCGCGCGGCAGGTGACATGCCCCCCCTCTAAGTCTTCGGTGTCATCCAACGCCGTTTTAGTACATCGACTCTCAACATATCTCCCAAAACCCGCCAGATTTACTTTTTGGACGAACAGGACTATGTTTGTATCTTGTTTGCAACTACAATAATGTACAGCGAACATGTATTCCGGTGTTCTTGCATGCCGCATTTCTCGCATTGGCAGCATGGAGGAAGACCTTGTCGGTGGAGCGACTTTTTTGGAAGACACCGTTCATCTGATTTGGAAGCAGATCGTGCAAGGCGACGCTGCCGCCTGGGAAGGACTGGTGCGCCGGTATGCCAGCCTGGTATACTCTGTTGCGAGGCACGTGGGGCTGCCGCGCGGCGATGCCGAGGACTGTGCTCAGCAAACCTGGTTGGCGCTGTACCGGGGTCGCGACAAGGTCAAGGATCCCAACAAGCTACCTGCCTGGCTGGCTTCTGTCGCCCGGCGCAAGGCCGTGCGCATGCAGCTGCGCCGTCGCAACGTCGAGGATCGGCATCGCGCCCTGCAGCGACCGCAGGATGTAGCTGCGCCGGACGAGGAGATTATGCGACTGCAACAGGCAGCGCAGCTCGATCTGGCGATTGAGCAGCTCGATGAGCGTTGCCGCCGCCTGATAGAGGCTATCTTCCTGTTGCCCAAGACGATGACCTATCGGGAGATTGCCGATGCGCTCGATATGCCGATCAACAGTCTGGGACCCACGCGGCAGCGCTGTCTGGTCCGCCTCAAAGAGATTCTCACAAAAATCGAAAACGCCTAGGTACTAATCCCGGTCACGGGTGACACTACTCATGTGGAAGCCGCACACCTCGTGATTCTGCGTGCGTGGCACTGTCAGACATTGATCAACAAGGTGAAGATTGGATAGCTCATGAAAAAGGACAAGCATCCGGACAGGGATGAACTGCTCAAAGCGATCGAGTCGCAAACAAACCGCTTTTCCGGCCACCTCGCCGAATGTGAAGAATGCCGTGATCTGTACGACCTGTTGTCCCGACACGGCATCACTGTGGGGCCGGTAACTGAGGAGCCGTCGACCGCGGCCGTAGATTGCTGGGCGGCCATTGCTCGCATTGAGTCCTCGCGGAAGCCGCGTCGGTCAGTCGCCGGCCAACTGGCCTATGACTCCTGGACACAGCGTCCGGTCATGCAGGTTCGTGACGGAGGCAGTGCTTTGGAACGACGGGTTCGCTTCCAGGCCGGCAAGTATACCATTGAGATAGTCGGCGATCGAGGTTCCGCAGGTTGGGACTTCAGTGCCCGCGTATACATCGGTAAAACCGTCACC
>JAHIVM010000262.1 GCA_018816665.1 Candidatus Zixiibacteriota bacterium | reverse complement strand
GTAGTCGGGTTAAACGGGTTGGGGTAGTTCTGTGTGACTGCGAACGACGTGGGCAGGTCATCAGGCGGGTCATCAACATCCGAGGGCAGAACCACTGTGCGATTGATCGCGAATTCTGAAGTATTGCCGTCCCTATCCGTCACCACGGCAGTTACGATCTCGCCTTCCGCCACATCGTAGATGCGTACGTAGAACTCTCCGGCGGCGTTGGCGGTGTCGCTGCCGACCACCTGAGATCCTTCCCCGCGTCCCGATGAATCCGGTGCGGCGCGGTAGATATCAACGATAGCTCCGGCGGGTGCATTGTATCCCTGCACCGCCCACGTATTCGCCTCGTCGAGCAGAGGCCGGTTGATTTGATCCTGGGCACCGTTGCGGACGGCAATTCCAAGACTGTCGTTCTCGAAAATGCGGTTGTGGCGGATGGAATTAAGCCGGGTGTTTGCTCCGCTCACGTACACGCCGTGCATGCCATTGCCGCGAATCAGGTTGCCTTCTTCCGGAGTAGGACCGCCGATTTGATTGTGATGAGCATCGGCGTAAATGCCCACCCCGTTACCGATATTCAGCACCGGTGTTTCGCCGTTGGGGGCGGTGCCGATGTAGTTACCAACGACCTTGTTGTAGGCAGTGGCGGATCCGTAGATGTGAACGCCACGGGCTACCCCCAGGATTTCCTCGCCGGAGCCGTTGCCGGAGATGACATTTCGTTCCCCCTCGGTGGGACCGCCGATTGTGTTATACCTAGCACCATCGGCGAGAATCACACCGGCGCTGCCGTTGCGCAGTGCCCGGGTGCCTTCGTAGTCCGTTCCGATCAGATTCCCGATAACCCGGTTGTATTCGGAGCCCTCGTTCATGATCATTACGCCGGCGCCATAGGGGAATTTGCTGCCCCGGTTGCCGGAGATCACGTTGCCCTGGCCGGGGGAAACGCCACCGATGACATTGTTATTGGCGCCACCTGATATGACCACGCCCGCCAGGTTGTACACCGAACTGGATCCCCCGATATTGATCCCCACGAAGTTGGCCGAGATTGTATTTTCGCTGGTGCCAACTCCGGTGAGGTGAATACCAAATCCGAGGTTGCCCGAAACGGCATTGGCTTCGGTCAACGAACTGCCGCCGATCGTATTGTATCGAGCGCCGCCGTCAATACGCACGCCGTCACCGTCATCGACCCCGTTGCCCAGGGGCGCAATGCCGCGTTCGTCCAGGCCGATCTGATTGTTGACGACGGTGTTGTAGTCGGTTCGCTCGCCGCTGATGTGAACGCCGTCGGCTTTGTTGCCCGAGATGACATTCCCGCCTTCCGCGGACAGGCTGCCTACATAATTCCAGGTCGCACCGCCGGTGATGGCCACGCCGCTGAGGCCGTTGCCGCGCTCCAGACGACCGGTGACATCGGTACCGATCCAGTTCGCTCCCACCGTGTTTCCGGTCACCGTCCAACCGTCGAGACGAATTCCGTGTCCGTCGTTGCCGGCGATCAGGTTGCGGGCGACTACCGAGTCACCACCCAGCGTATTGTCGTAGGCGCCCTCGGCGCAGAGAATCCCGTCACCGCCGTTGCCTGCGGCGTAGAGGCCGGTGATGTCCAGACCTATGCTGTTGCCGGCAATCGTGTTGTTGTGAGCGGAGTAGCGAATCAACACGCCGTGGTTGGCGCTGGCGCAGATATAATTGCAGGCCGCGGCGGAGATCCCGCCTATCGTGTTGGTGCTGGCGGCGGTTTCGATCAGGACGCCGTTTCGGTTGCCGTTCACCGAAGTACCGTTGCCGTACAGGCCGATATAGTTGCCAACCACCTGATTTCCCCGGGCGGATTCGCCGCAGAGAGCTACGGCCGCCGCGTAATCGCGATCCAGACCGTTACCGATCAGATGATTACGCCGAGAGCTGTCAGTCGAGCCGATAAGATTGTCTGCGCCTGTCACGTACACGCCGTGGCGGCGCGCTCGCTGTATGACCAGGCCGCGAATAACATTGCTGTCCGATGAGACCACAAAGAGGTCGCTGGAGAAGGGATTGTTTACTCCGTCAATGACCGGCAGGTCGCCGTCGCCCGTGACAGTCGTGCCGTTGTCGCTCAGAACGAGACTGCCCAGCGAAATGACCACGGGGGAGACGGCACCCGGGACCAGAATTGTGTCCGGCCCTGCCAGAGCGTTTGCTTCTTCAATGGCGGCCCGCAGCGAGCAGTCTCCCGAATCGGGCGCAAACTGATCCGACGCAATGCCGTCGCCGGGGTAAGCGTCGTGAGTATCCTCGGAACTGGTGACCGTGAAAGTCGCAGCGTATGACGCGGACGATCCCAGCAGGCACAGGACGGCCAGCAGGAGGGTAGCAAGAGTTTTCTTTGGTGTGTCGATGTTCATCCAGGTATTCAGTCGTATCCGGATCGCCCTAGCGAACCAGCATCATTTTTCTCGTTTCCACTGCCTCCTCGGTTGTCAGTCGGTAGAAATACATTCCGCTCGAGACCGGCCTGCCGGTATCATCGGTGCCCGTCCAGGTTACCCGGTGGACGCCGGGTGACTGGAAACCATCGGCCAAAGATGAAACTTCCTGCCCGAGCACATTCAGCACCGTCAGTTTTACATCCGTGGCGCGCGGCAGGCTGTACTCGATAACCGTGGTCGGGTTGAACGGATTCGGATAATTGTGCAGCAGATGGTAACTGAGGGGAAGTTCACTCACCGGCTGATCAATATCCGTGGGAATGCCCTCTTCTATATCGTACAGGTGGATGGCGGTGCCATCGGAAACGGCCAGCCAATTCGAATCGTTGGCGATCAGATGGCCGCCGAAGCCGCCGTAATCGATAAGGTCAGGTGTTGGCTGGTGGAGGTCGAACATGCCGATACCGTCGGTACCAATCGTAAACAGAACGTCATCGGTCTGGGTCGAGGCGGTGACATCCAGCGGCAGGGTGGTTATGTGCTCGAAGGTCGGTTCCCCGCCCGTCTCGGGAATGACCAGGCGGTACATTTCGCGCGACGTGCTGAAGGCGAGATACTCGCTGGGCAGCGGATTGCCTGCGTGATCGGTGCGGGCTCCAGTATTGACCATATGTCCGATCTTACCGGGCGTCCCAATTGTCCACACATGCTCAACCGTGTAGTTGTCATACAGGCGGAAACCTGAAAGCTGGAACTTGTTGCTCGAAACGATAATCATGTCGCGGTCGATAAGGACATCCATGATAGTGCCGATTACGCGCGCGACCGACGTCCAGGCGATCGTCCAGTCGTCGAGCACGGCAAACACGTCAACGTCGCCGGCGCCAATCGAAAACAACACCGATGCGGTGTCTACGATATTGTCGCGGAATTCAAGGTTTTCCACTTTCCAGCCGATGACGGGCACGGTTGCCAGCGGGATTATAGTACTCTGAGTAAACCGCAGGACAAAAATATTGTCGGACTCTGGATACAGGATGAAGGCGATGTTGCCGTAGTTTGTTACGGTACCGACATTGTTGAGTCCAAACACGGCGGTATCACGGGTGGTCCTGCCGAGTGCATCAATGGAATATACTTCGAGCGGGTTGGCCGAACCTCCGGTAAACAACCGGCCGCCGTCAAAAAACATGCCGTTGATAGGTCCCGGACGGGAATACACCTGCCGGTAATCAACATTGAACCAGAGGTCGTTGATGACATACTGCACCAGACCGCCTGAGGTCGTTGGCAGCAGCAGGTAGTCATCGGTTTCGTATTCATACGTACAGCCGTCGGGATACAGAGCCATTTCCCTGGGCAGCATGGCAAGCAGGATGCTGTGGTAGGTTTTGTGAACGGCTTCCAGCATTCGAGCGGCCGGGTCCAGCGCCACGAAGTAGTTGCCCCGGGCGAACACCTGGCGGGGATAGTTGCTCAGCGTAACGGAATCGGTAATCCTCGGACCGCCGCTGCCATATGCGCCGAGCAGCAGGAGACGACGATCGACGGGAATGAATGCAACCTGGGTGTCCAGTGTCGTGAACGCCTCAACCGGGATGGGGATCCAGAGGTAGTCCAGGAACGAATTGAGGTCGTCGAACGACAGATCGTACCGCAGGAGACCATTGTAGTCGTCCAGGGCCAGAAGGTGCTGGCCTTCGACTTCACACTGCACGACGTGAATACCGATGAGACTCGAATCGATAAACGTCGCATTCTCATAGTCGGTCATCCGGTACTGCCAGAGACCGTCGAATCCCCGGGCCAGATAGAGATTCTGACCCTTCAGGGCGAAGTCATGGAATTCAAAGCCGGGATCGACCGTGCCGACCAGGTTGACCTCCGGCGGATTTGAGAAGTCCACAAAGTACAGGATATTGGACTCGCTACGGACCGCCAGCATGTCACCATCGATCTTGATGGTATACGGCGCCGTATTGAGTGCCAGGTGTGCCTGAGGTTCGTAGATCTTGCTCGTGCGGTTGAGTTTCAGGACCACCAGGCCGTAGTCGGTGGTACCAACAGCGAAGGTATCAATGACGCGCACCGAGGAGAAGCTGTTCCAGAGAAACGAGTAGTCGGGGAACGACTGCAGTTCGGCGCGGGCGGGGCCGCAGACAGCCACCAGCAGCAACAGGATAACAACAGCTCGCTTCATTTTATCAACACCATCTTTCGGGAGGCCGTGTGGTCTCCGGCTGTCAGGCGGTAGAAGTACACGCCGGAGGCCAGCTTCGAGCCGTCAAACGGGACGTGATGTCGGCCGGCCGGCAGTTCCATATTCACAAGAGACTTG
>JAHIVM010000261.1 GCA_018816665.1 Candidatus Zixiibacteriota bacterium | reverse complement strand
TGATTGACCACCTGTTTATCACCTTCCCGGCGCTGCCACCGTGCAACTAAAAACGAAGTGACATAAAGTCTTACGCTGACCCGATCGGCCCGGCCGATCGGGTTTCTTTTTGGTGTTCCGATCGGAGCCTTGCGGATACCGCTTGCCAGAATAGAGGATTCTACCTATCTTATTAACACGTACAGGTAAAACTCTGTATCGTGGCACCAAACATATCAACGTGAACTGACAACCGGATCCGAATCCGAAACTGCGTGGGGCGATGACCCTTGTCATTGGCCTGCGTCCTTCTATACCTGTGCCGGATTGCGGATACCCGTCATGATCGGTTTGGATGTCTGCTGCGCGACCCCACAGCTCTGCGCGCCCATCGGGCGGCATCAACAGCACCCGGCTGCACCTGATAATGTACTCGTGCCTGCTGGTGGCAACCCCTTTCATCATGCTGCAAAGCTTCCTGCAGGTTGCCGTGGGAAATCTCTCCCGGGTATCGTTCACGTTGGCCGGTCTGGAGATTCCCATTATCCCCCTGGCAGCGCTGCTCGTTGCTGTTGCACTGGGAGCGTTGTTTCGCAAGTGGATCACGATTCGCCTGTTGGTCGCCGGCGCGACTGTAGTTTTGATGGATGTCCTGGCACAGCAGGTCGCTGACTACTATTTCGACCACACGTTCTATGATCTGCAACAGAACTGGCATTACCTCGCCTACGGCCTGTTCACGTACATGATGTTACGGGATCTGGCGCCCCGGAAGATACCTCTTGCCCGGATGATGCAGGTTACCTTCGTGGCGGCTCTGGTGTTTTCATCGTTTGATGAGACATTCCAGATGCATCTGAGCAACAGGATTTTTGATATGGGGGACATCGCGAAGGATTGCTGGGGGACGGTCATGGGAATGGTGCTGTTTTACGGAGGCAGCCGGCATTCCGAAGACCTGCTGGCGGACTGGCGAAAGATACGTCACGCTCACCTGCGGACCTATTGGCGGCACCCGTTTACCCTTCTTCTGATGTTGGTTTCGTTTGGGTTTATCCTTCTGAATGTCAGTTCGCTGCTCACGGAGGCTGCCAACTGGCCTTACGTTATCGCGCTGTCGGTGGGTGGTTTCCTGCTCCTGTGGATCGTTATCCATATCAGCCAGTACCGCCTGCCCCGGTACGCGTTGATTGTCCTGCTCGTGGTGGTCGTGGGCGCGCAGGGGTGGGCCTTTATGAAGTATCGAAATGCCGGTGTCGTGCACACGCAGTTTTGTCTGACTGTCTATCGCGGCTTCGCGGTGCCGTTTTTTGATGTGATGATTTTTCCCGATGGTTCTTTCCGCCCGGTCGACAAAAAGCACTTCTTCAACTTCCGGGACCAGGCATTTTTCCTGCGCCATGAGACGGACATCCTGCTTATTGGCAGCGGCACCGACGGCAACGGCGGGCTGGGCTTCCCGGAACGCCGGGAGACTCAATTCATCTACAATGAGTGCATCCAGCGGGGCACGCAGGTCATTATTCTGAAAACGGCCGAGGCCGCCGAGCGGCTGAACAAGTTAAGAAAAGAGGGTAAGAGTGTTTTGTGCATTCTCCACAGTTCCTGCTGACGACCGATCCTCGAGTGACACATCGGCAAGGTCGCGCGGGCGGACGGCTTTCACCTGGGTGTTGACCGCCCTCTGGGTGCTGTTGATTTCTTTTGGTGCCGTGTCCGCGTTCAGGCCCGGGTGGCTGCAGGCACTTTCCGATCCCGGAGCCGAGCTGGAGGCCTCGCGCCATAAGCATGCCGCCGACGACTTGCTGTTGAACCAGCACCGGCCGCATCAGGCCATCGTCCAATATGAGAAAGCCCTGGAAATCCGTCCCAACAACGTGGGAGCCCTGGTCAATCTGGCCATCTCGCATATCCAGGCCGGTGGACAGGAACGCGGTCTCAGAATACTTGCCGAGGCCCTGAAGCGCGATGACTGTCGTCGAGGCGTCATCTACTTCAATCTGGGCGAGCAACTGGCTCTCAAGGGTCGGTTTGCTGAGGCGGAGGAGTGCTACCGTCGGGCACTGGCTTCCGATGAGGTCGCTCGCGTCCTGGTGTACCGTAGTCTGGGACTACTGTATATGCAGATGGATGATGTTGAGCGGGCCTGCGAGGCGTTTGAACACAGTCTGGCCAGCCAGACGGACCCGGTGACACCTTATCGTGAAATGTTACAGCGGAGTCTGGGACCGTACGAGGAAGACAGTGTCCACTATCGGGTGATCCTGGAACAGCTTCATCAGTCGCCGGATGACTCGGTGTTTGCCCGATACGATCTTGATATTGTGTATCGTATGCAGCAGCTTGACAGGGATGTCGCCAAGACCCACAACTACCTTGGTTTTCTCAATTCCCGTCTGGGGCGCATGACTGCGGCGCGCGAGCATTATCAGGAGTCATTGCGTATCTGGCCGGGAAACACCGACGCCGTGAGCAATCTGGCCCTGTTGGAATAGGGTTTGTTAGGCCCGACTCCTGCCGCCGGGTCCCGTCTGTTGCGGAGCCGTCCAGGCTCAGCACCCTTCCGAAACTCCCGACAATCTGCGTCGCGAAGCCTGCGGAGATCACCGTTTCGTTGAGGGTCGCTAAAGGGGATCAGCATCCCGGCCGATTCTGTACATATCGTTTGCTAATCATTAGTGGGAGAAATCATGAACACCAGAGTTGGCCAAAACAAGGGCTTTACGCTTGTTGAGCTAGTTATCGTCATAGTGGTACTTGGCATTCTGGCCGCAGTCGCCATACCGAAATTCCTGGATCTTCGACGGGACTCAGAGATTGCCGCGGTTGGACAGATGGTAGCCTCTCTTGAGTCGGCGATGTCCATTTATGCCGCCCGCCAGTACACGCAGGGGGGTTCGGTTGCCCTGCACAATCCGTTTGATGATCTGGCCAATGTGCCTACAAACTACAAAGGTATCAACGATCCGGTGACGCCGGCTAATACTCCTAACGGACATTGGTCGTACCGTCCCACGGGCAACTGGATTATGTACAATCCACGGACTCCGATTACCGGTGGCTGGACCTCGGGTGGTGAGACCTTCATCATTTATCAGATGCAGGCCGTCACAGAAGGTGCCGACACGGTCGGTCTGCGGCTGGTAACCACGCCTGCTTTTGAGTACAGCTGGAACTGATTTTTGTCACGAGCTGTGTAATTCAGGCGCCCCGGTGCATTAGTGTGCCGGGGCGTTATGCGTGTGTTCGGGCTATGTTTCGAAGGGGTGGCCGCCGTCTGTGAAGTCCGGCCGGTAGCTGCTGGGACTGTCCAACTCCTGAACCCAACCGCGATAAAACCCCAGGGCGTGGAATTCCTCGACGACCTCTTCGTATTCATCGCGACGAAGCGTACGGCCCAGTGTTGCGTGGCCGGCGGTTTGCGGTATCGGGTGATACTGAGACATCAGGGAGACGTGAACCGACGGTGACAGCGCTTCGGCAATCCAGCGCAGGACGGCTTTGGAGTTGTCTACCTCTCCAGGGAGGACGAGGTGGCGGATAATGAGTCCGGACTCTATTTCGTCGTCGTCATCGAGATGGATGCTGGTGCCCTTCTGATAGTACATTTCCTTGATCGACGTGGTAGCCGCTTCAACGTAGCCGGGGGCGTGTGAATAGCGCCGGGCCAGATCATTGTCCAGGTATTTTAGATCCGGCAGCCAAACATCGATGATGCCGTCGAGTGAGGTAACTGTATCTCGACGATCGTAGCCGTTGGTATTGTATACAAGTCGTGGCGTATAACCAAATTCCCTGAGGGCGGCAATAATCACTTTCATTTGCGGTACGACATGCGACGGTGACACAAAGCCGACTGCCTTTGCACCGGCGGCCAGGGAGGCGACAATAGCATCCAGGATGTCCTGCAGCGATGAGTACGACGTTTTCAGGCCGCAGGAAACCTGACTGATCTGGTAGTTCTGACAGAACTCACACTGCAGGTTGCAGTGACTGAAAAACACATTGCAAATACCACGCCGGCCGGAGATCACCGGTTCCTCGCCCCGGTGCAGGCAAATGGAGGCAACCGGAAAGCTGTCATCGGTGTTGCAAATACCGCGTTCACCCCGGGTGCGATCCACCCGGCATTCCCTGGGACATACGGCGCACTCGCGGAGATCGTTGAGCGGCTCCATCAGGCGGTCACGGACCTCCCGGGGCAGGGATTCGAAATCGATCGGTGGCCTGCTCACGGCCGCGTTGCCTGCGTCGTCATGCGGTGGTTTTCATTTCTCTGGTTTCGGCGATGACGGCGGCGCCGACCGTGTCACCCCACACGTTGACCGTTGTGCGGCAGCGGTCCAGGAACCAGTCGATCGCGAAAATCAGGCCGATACCTTCCAGGGGGAGTTTAACGGCGGCCAGGACGGTAACCATCATGACCATTCCGGCGTGCGGTATGGCGGCGGCGCCGATAGATGCCAGGGTGGCGGTGAGAAAGATGATCACCTGTTGGCCGATGGTCAGTTCAATGCCGAATATTTGGGCGATGAACATTGCTGCCACCGCTTCGTACAACGCGGTGCCGTCCATGTTGATGGTCGCACCAAGGGGGAGCACAAAGCTGGCCGCCCTGTTGTCGATGTTGTTTTTCTCCGTCACCGCTTCCACAGTGATGGGGAGAGTGGCCGATGACGACGCCGTGGTGAAGGCCGTGGCAAGTGCCTCGCCGACATTCAGGAAGTAGCGCCAGGGATTCTGCCGTCCCAAAAAGTGAAGCAGCAGGGGCAGAACAATGAACGCGTGCAGTATCAATCCAAGGACAACGGTGAGCGAGTACATGCCCAGTCCGGACACCAGCTGGTCGATGGAGTCTCGCTTTTCCGCCACGATAGCGCCTACCAGAGCCATGACTCCGATCGGGGCGAACAGGATGATGATGTTCACGATTTTCATCATCGCCGTGTTGATACCGTCAAATACTGCGATAACGGGCTTGCCCTTTTCTCCGATAGCGGACAGCACGCCGCCGAACAACAACGAGAATACAATAAGCGGCAGGATGCTGCCATCGGCGGCCGCCTGAATGACGTTACTGGGGACCAGCCCGATTATGACATCAACAATGGTCTTACCCTGGCTTTCGGCCACCATGTCGGGCAGGGTGGTTTCCCACAGTTCGACTCCAACGCCCGGCTGAATGATGTTCACCAGGATCAGACCGATGAGCACTGAGCAGCCGGTGGTGAAGAGGTAGTAGGCCAGGGTTTTCATGCCGGTTCGACCGAGAGTGCGAATATCACCGAGCGAGGTGACACCGATGATCATGGAAGCGACCACAAGCGGAATCACCACCATCTTGAGCGCATTGAGAAAGATGGTGCCGAGGAAACTGAGGTGGAGCATGAACTCGCCCAGGTAGAGGCCGCCCAGCACACCCAGAATCGCCCCGCCAATCATGCCGATAAGAATGAGATTTCCCGTTCTCGTGGTCATTGCCCGATCCTCTCGCCTGTATCATGAAGACATTCAGATAGTATACGGCTCGCCCGTGAGGATGACAATGAAAATGAACCTGAACGTTTGTCCGAGCGGTAGTGACGGCTGCAGATCCGGCCGGGAAGAATCGGGCGGAACCCGAAAGTCCTAACGGTTTGGCGTGGTCGGACCGGAGAGATCAATCCCGGCTGAGGAAGTGCGATGAGTGCAGGGTAGCATCGCGCGCCTTGCCCGGGTGGTGGTCGGCCGGCACCAGATCGTCCAGCCAGTACGCGTTATCGTCGCGTTTGAAACTCAGGAATCGTCCTTCGTCTTCGTGATTGCGAGCCCGATGATACTTCAGGTACATGCGGGTCCGGGTAAGTCCCACCAACTCGATTTTGCCGGAGGCATGGGACATAACCAGGCGAGCGCGCTTCGCCAGGCCGCTGACTTTCTTTTTGGCGCTCTCCAGCAGGCGATAAGCCTCCACCATCGTCAGTGCGAACGGCAGGTTGCCCTCGGTGGGCCGGCACTGGAAAAAGTAGTACGGCGGTACCCCGGCAAAGGACAACGTGCGAATCAATTCGGCCAGCGTCTCCGGGCGGTCGTTGATCCCGCGCAGCAACGGTGTCTGGTTGGCCAGAATGACACCTGCCTTGAGCAACCTGTTGACCGCGCGCAGAGCGACCTGGGTCACTTCCTGCGGGACGTTGAAGTGCGTCATGACGTAGATGCGCTTCTCCCTGGTACTGTAGCGCGACAGCGCGGCAATCAACTCGGGGTCATCGAGAATGCGGTACGGGTTGAAAGCCGGTATCTTGCTGCCGATGCGAATGATCCCCACATGCGGAATCGTTCGCAGTCGCCGAAGGATGCTTTCAAGTCGTCGGGTGGAAAGCATCAGCGGATCGCCGCCCGTGAGCAGCACGTTGGTGATTGCGGTGTGCTTTCTGATGTAGTCGATTCCCGGATCGAGATTAACAACCGCTTCGTCATTGCTGTCCATGAACAGCCGTTTGCGAAAACAGAAGCGGCAGAAGGCACCACAAATCTGTGTGCAAACCAGCAGGGCGGTGTGCGGATACTTGTGCTGGCACCCGGGAGCGACATAGTTGGTTTCCTCATCGGAGGCGTCAAGGGCGCCGAAGGCCTGTAGTTCGCCGGTACACGGGACAATAATGCGTCGTATGGGATCGTCGGGATCGGACCAGTCAATCAGATTCAGGTAGTAGTCGTTGGCCCGGAATGCGTATTTGTCTGCAACCACACGGAGTTGACGACGTTCCCGGTCGGAAAGCTGCGTGAGTGAGTCAACGTTCCGTACGTAACGTGCTCTAGCCATACCTGGCCTCCTCTCAAAGCCCAACCATCCTGACAGACTGGCACAAAAACGTGCGGAATGCGATAGCGCCGAGAATGCAGAAGCGGATGAATGATAGAACGAACAGTCGGACAGGACTGCTGCGTCGTAATAGCCCAGCTCTATAATATACAAAATAATCGGCGATTGTCAAGGGATCGAGCTGAGGGCTTGTCTCCAACGGTTATACGTCGCCCTCGGAGAAATGTTCTGGACCAACGTGTTTCGTGATGCTACGCAAGGTGTTGAGACCGCATCCGCTGGAAGTAGTCTTTCATATGGGTGACAACTTTTGGCGAAAGCAGCAGCGCCCCCACGAGGGTGGGAATGGCCATGATGGCAAAGCAGGTGTCAATAATGTTCACGACGGTATCCTGTCCGAGCCAAGCGGCAAAAGGCAGACTGACCAGATACACGTACACGTAATAGCCGCCGACTACGTCACCAAACAGGTACTTCGCACACTTCAATGAGTAGTACGAATACGAAATCATTGTGGATACCGAGAATAGTACGACAACTGTCGTAAGGAGATAACGGCCGCCATCGCCCAGGACAAGACTGAACGCGTTGGCTGTCATGACAACGCCGTCATCCGCGGCACTCACACCGGTACTGATAATGACCAGCGCCGTGAGGGTGCAGACAATATTGGTATCGAGGAAGGGACCGAGCATGGCGATCAGGCCTTCTCGAACCGGTTCTTTTGTTTTGGCGGCGCCGTGTGCCATGGGGGCGGTGCCAATTCCTGCCTCGTTGGAAAAGGCTGCCCGTTTGATGCCGTTGATGATGACTTCTTTCATCGCGATTCCGGCACCGCCGCCGATAACCGCCTCGGTACCAAAGGCCGAAGTAAAGATAGAGGAGATGATGTCGGGAATGACGGATGCGTTACTCAGGATTATGTACAGGGCACTGACAAGGTACAAGATGAACATGAAGGGCACTATCTTCGAGGTCACCTTGCCCACACGAACAATGCCCCCGAGAATCACCACGCCTACGGCCACCATGCATACGAGGCCGGTGAGAACGCGATTGATACCGTAGTCGGTAGCCAGCAGGCCGGAGAGCTGATTGACCTGGAAGAGGGCCAGGCAGCCGATCATGCCGCACACGGCAAACAGTATCGACAGCGGTTTCGCCCAGTTGCCGAGTCCGACCTCCAGGAAGTACATGGGGCCGCCCTGGTCAATTCCGCGCGAATCTTTTTTGCGATAGAGAATCGCCAGCGTGCAGGTAAAAAACTTGGTGGCCATGCCAACCAGGCCGGCAACCCACATCCAGAAAATCGATCCCGGGCCGCCGACTGAGATGGCGATGGCAACGCCGGCGATGTTGCCCATCCCGATTGTGGCAGACAGGGCCGAGGTCAGGGCCTGAAAGTGGCTGATTTCACCAGGATCATCGGGATCATCAAACTTCCCCCGCAGGATATCAACGGCGTGTTTGAGCGCCCGGAACGAAATGAACCTGCTCGCGAAAGTGAAATACAGGCCGGAACCGACCAGCAGAATAGCCAGCCACGGTCCCCAGGCAATATCTACGGCAGTGGCCCAAAAGTTGTCAAAAAGATTCAAAGTGTTCCCCGGGGTTTGGCTGACGCCGGTAATCGCCGGGATCGTTCGCGGGGTCCGTCGCACCGACACAGCAGTATGAAGCCAATAAACGGGCTGGAGGCAGGCAAGGCAAGCTCAAAACGGCGGTGTGGTCGACGTAAATCATTGTGAACAAGGTGCCCTGGCCGGGTTGACGGGCTTTTTGAGGTTGCTTCAGTTTGCGGCCGCCGCTATACTATCGGGGATTTATCGGAACCAAGGACAACAACCACAGACAGCAGGGCAGACGCTCTCGAATACATACTATGCTGAAACTAATCGGTACTGATGGTACACGCCTGTATACGTTTGAACTTGCTCCCGGGACCTTGACGGTTGGACGCAGTTCCGACCGGGATATCTGTATCCCTGACAAAACCGTGTCGCGCAGTCACGCCACCGTTACGGTGCCGCGCGCGGGCCGGTCCTGTTCCGTGACGGACAACGGAAGTCATAACGGTACGACGATCAATGGTCGGCGCATCAGTGACGTGTCCGATCTCAAGGTTGGTGACAAGATCATGTTTGGCAGTGTGGAGTTTGCGGTCAGGGATGAGTCGGACACGTCGTCGCGACGGGCTCATCCGACGACGGCCGTGCTTTCGCCAAACGATCCGGAGAAATCCGTGTTCCTCTCGATCAATGAGGCGCTTAAGCCGTTGCCGCCTGCAGTCGAGGATCTGCCGGGCCTGTTTCCAACCATCTCGGAGATGGCCCGGATGCTTGTGCTCTCAGAACCCCGGGAAGTGATGCTGGAACGATCCCTG
>JAHIVM010000022.1 GCA_018816665.1 Candidatus Zixiibacteriota bacterium | reverse complement strand
GGTACACGCTCCATCCGGGCAGCGGTACCGATGTCACCGTTGCGGGTGGTTTTTTCCGCACGATTGGCGATGACCTGACATCGACCACATTCTCCCTGGCGGAAGAAGGTGCCGACGGTACCGACGATGGTACTGACGCTGCGATTCCGTCGTTCCAGGGTCGTCTGGACGTGACCACGACGGCTGCCTCAGGCTCGACGCTGCGTTTTGGCGTATCGGCGCTCTACGGTCAGTTGAAGGCCGAATCCAACATGGGCAATTCCGAGGACTACAGCAGCTCAGGCGTGTTTGGTCACGCGGCATGGTCCTACGGCAAGAGCTTTGGCGTGATGGGCGAGGCGTTTTCCGGTTCCAACCTCGGCAGCTACTTCGGTGGCATTCTCAACAAGAGCACGATTGATGGTGTTGCGGCCAAGGGCGGCTGGGGATATGCATGGGCCATGGCCACGCCCAAAATGAAGCTGGGTGCCGGCGCAGGCGTCGACGACCCCGATGATGCCGACCTGGTGTATGCCAGTGTTGACGACAGCCAGATTCGCAGCAAAAACCGCTGCATTTTCGGTAACGTAAGATACGCCATCGTACCGCAAGTTACCGTTGGCGCCGAGGTCTCTCACTGGGAGACGACATATCGAAACGGGGATACGGCAGACAATCTTCGGCTGCAATCCTCGTTCATTCTCAGTTTCTAAACGGAACTTCATACCTGACTTTCAGAGGGTCGGTTCGCAGTTTCTGCGCGCCGACCCTCTCTGATTTTGACATTTGGTGACCGCCGGACTTTTTTATCGAACCTTCGAAAAACGGCGCAAATAGTGCGTTTTCCCCGCTGTAGCCGCCCCCCGGCACCGATTTGTGGTGGGAAAAATCTTCCGCTTCCCTGGCTGGTGACCGAAAACGGCACGTCGGTGTTCTTCTGAGTAGAAGCAGTGATCCACGGCGAACACTCCTGGACTGGTTCTGTCCGAAATCGTACATACTCGACATTGAGGTGCGAACTGCTCGGTAGAAATTGCAGAATGTCGTGTGATTGATCAATCTTTCGGGCGACACGATGGTCGTGGGCTAAAGGATATTTTTAGTTGCATATGAGCGGCAAACATGTAATGATCTATGTGAAGGAACGTCACGGGTAGAGGGACATCTTGTTGATAAGGCTTGCTTGAAAGTGACCTGTGATATGGGTATGGGCAGGAAAGGATGCGAGGCTCGCCCGATGCGGTCGACATCCGCTGTATTCCCCGACAGGTATGCCACCACCACAGCACAGTATGCCAGATTTTTAGTTGACACTTTTTCAAAAAAGCGCGGCTTTGCTTCAGGCAGGTGTATTTTGCCCGGTTGTAGTATTGGGTGCGAGCCACGTAATGTGGTAATCCGAGTAAAGATAAGTGTGTGAGAGGCCGACTAAAGCAATAGCTGCGAGGGAAACCTTTATAGTTGAATACAAAACAAATCGACGGAACGACTACATAAATCAAGGGAAGATCTTGACTGGAAGGAGTGGTTGTATGAAACCAAGATTGCTGTTGGCAGCATTGGTGATTGTCTGTGTCGCCACGAGTCTGACTTTTGGCGCTACTACAGGGAAGATCACTGGTGTTATCACTGATGCTCAGACCAACGAACCACTGGTGGGAGCCACGGTTCTTGTCGTGGGGACGAATCTGGGTGCATCAACTGACATCGACGGCAGGTACATTGTGCTTAATGTGCCGGTCGACACCTACACGCTGCGAATCAGCTCGGTAGGGTATGGGACGTTGGAAGTGTCCAACGTGTCTGTGTCGGTTGATCTGGCAACATACCAGAGTCATGCGCTCAGCTCCGAAGCAACTGATATTGGCCAGGTCATTACAGTTGTTGCTGAGCAGCCCCTCGTTATCAAGGACAAGACAACAACGGTTGACGTTGTGTCGCGTGAAGAACTCCTGGCCATGCCAACGCGCGGTTTTGAACAAGTTGTGGGAATTCAAAACAGTGTGGTTCGCATGAACTCAAACGTTGATGTTCGTCAGCGTGGCGGTCGCGAATCTATGGCTATGGCACCGGAAATCAACCTTCGCGGCGGTCGTCCGTCCGAGGTTGCTTATTATGTCGACGGATTCTCGCAGCAGGATCCGCTATCCGGCATATCCACTACCAACATTAACAACAACGCCATCAAGGAAGTCTCCGTGACCTCCGGCGCCTTTTCGGCCGAGTACGGTCACGTCGCCTCCGGTGTGGTAAATGTGACCACCAACTCGGGCTCCGAGAAGTACAGCGGAAACGTCGAGCTGGTCAGTGATAACGTCGCCGCCCCGCTGGGTTACGAAAGTTATGACCAGAACTTCTATTCGGCAGACTTCTCCGGTCCGATTCCGGGACT
>JAHIVM010000260.1 GCA_018816665.1 Candidatus Zixiibacteriota bacterium | reverse complement strand
GAGGGAGGTTGTGATGAAATCTTCAATGATACTACTAGCCGTTTGCCTGCTGGCCCTGTCGGTGATCGGCGGACCGGCCCTGGCGGGCGAACACGTGGTCAACGCGCCGATCGGTCGGGTGACGGTGTACTCGGATCGGGCGCTTGTCGTGCGGACGGTTGAACTCGATCTCCAGGCCGGTGAGCAATCAATCAAAGTAGAGAACCTGCTGCAATATCTGGATCCGACTTCGCTCAGGGCGTCCGTCAGCGGCGTGCCCGGGATTGCCATGCTGGGACTGACCCACGAGAGTGTACATCACACCGAAGCCATACAGTCGAAGACCGCCGAGTTTGACCGCCTCATTGAGGAAATGGAACTGGTCACAATCAAGGCGGTAGAGGATCGCAGAGACGTGCTGACGGCTCAGAAGAAGCTGCTGACGTCGATAGGCGAGGCCGCCACGCGCGAGATGGGCGATGACATTGCGAAAGGTGGACTGCAGATACAGCAGTGGGAAGGAGCTTATTCGTTTGTCGGACAACATCTGACGGCCGTGACGGATTCGCTGCGACTGGTCGGAGTGGAGCTAAGAGCCCTCACGAAACAACTCGACAAACTGAAGGCCGAACGCAGCCAGGCGGGTGCCAACGTGACCAATATGTCGGTGACCGCGCAGGCTGATTTGCGCCTTGAACAACCGGGCAAGCTCACCCTGGAGCTTGAGTATGTGGTGGGTGGGGCGTCATGGGTACCCGTGTATACGGCGCGTCTGAACCAAAACGGTGATACGACTGCTTTTGGATACCACGCCATGGTGCAACAGGAGACGGGCGAGGATTGGGACGATGTCCGGCTCACATTGTCCACAGCTCGTCTCTCCCACGGAACTGGGCCGGATACTCCGGAGCCGTGGGTACTGCGGGTATACGATGTCCCGCAGGTGTTGGCCCGCACCAAGGGTGGGGCTCAATATGCACCGTCGCAGGGGTACAGTTCCAGTCAGTCCGTCCAGAATGTGGATGCCCTGCTTGAGCACGTGGCCGGTATAGAGACGGACACAGAAGGTGAAGTTATCGTGCGCGGTGGACGCGCCGCGGAAGTGGCGTATATGGTAGACGGAGTGCCCATCACTGCCGCTCTCAGCCAGAATGCCTATACCACTTCGTTCGAGATACAGCGCCGGGAGACGATTCCCTCAGGCGACAGGACCGTCCGCACCACGATTGCCGAGTACAGGTTGCCCGTTGTCACCGAATTCGTGTGCCGCCCGAAAATCTCCGAGGGAGTCTATCGTCAGGTGACCCTGACCAATTCGTCCGATGCGCTATTGATTCCGGGCGAGGTTGCGATATCCACTATGAACGATTTTGTTGGGAGCGGTTACATTAACCGCGTAATCAATGCCGGCGACACGTGCAAGCTGATGTTTGGTCTCGACGATGCTTTTACGGTCAAGCGGCGGGTTCTGGATCGGGAGAAGGACGCCAACAACACTTCATTCTGGGGCGGCGATGCCGGCACCAAGGTCCGGCAGACGGTTGAAATCAAACTGACCAACACCGGCCGGAGGGCTCGGACGGTTATTGTGGAAGAAGCGCTGCCGATCAGCCAGGACAAGCGGGTCAAGGTGAAGTTCGGCGATATCGTGCCCAAACCGGCATTCGAAACTGAATCCGAAAATGTCGCTACCTGGCGGGTGTTAATTCCGGCGGGCGGTGAGACAACAATTGTCGTTCCGTACAAAATCGAGTACCCTGACGATGTCGCGGTTGCCGGATTCTAACTCGTTTTCGTTCATTCTACTAGCTGACACGACCCGCCGTAATCGGCGGGTCGTGCACTCTGCACGAATTCCAATGGACAAACGTCTCTTTTTTGGTATATTGTAGTTTGTAGACGGACGTGTCCCCCATATCCACAAGCGCTTGAGGTGCGTTCCCTCACGAACTTCATTGGTGTGCCTCGTCAAAGGAGAGGAATGTATGAGACGTAACACCCAGATCAGGGTTTTCCTGGCCACGGTGTCGGTGGTGCTGTTTGCCCTGTGTACCATGGCCCAGGCAGCTGCGGTTGAGAAGACCTTCTATTTCGGTCAGCACGATGTGCGGATCGACGGCGAGTATCAGACGATCAGCTTTGACAACACCTCGCTGG
>JAHIVM010000259.1 GCA_018816665.1 Candidatus Zixiibacteriota bacterium | reverse complement strand
GGATTGACGACGACCGGGTGGTTGGATACGTGGCTGTCAAAGTGAAAAACAATCGCCTGTACGTGTTTGACTGGCAGGCCTCAGATGACATCGCGGCCGGGGAGGTAGCCTCATTGTTTCAGCAGGAAGCGCTGGAGCGCGGGTGCGGCCGCGTGTATCTTGCCCTCAACGAAACCGGGGCGACGGCCGACGCCTTCCGCAAAGCGGGATATATCCGTCGAGAGCAGTACACTATCCTAGCGCGTCTGCTGGATGAATCCTGTCGGACGGCCCTGTACGGCATTCCGTGGCAACTGAGTATGGCCGACGAGGATCTCAAATTCGTGAGACCTTTCGAGTAATGCAAACCCTTGGCGTCCTGCCACAGAACCGGACCAAACCCTCGTAATGGCACGCAAGCAGCTGTTAAAACATCTCTCGGTTTACGGACTCGGTGGCGTTCTTACGAATGCTATCTCGTATTTCCTGCTGCCCCTCTATACGCGTGTTCTCACACCCGTTGATTACGGAACACTGACGCTCATCAACATTGCGGGAGCGGTTGTGTCGGCGATTGTGGGGCTGATGGTCTCGTCAGGTTTCATTCGTGTGTACTACGATGATGCCGATGACAATGCGCGGGCAGAACTCTTTGGCACCGCTGTCTGGTTCACGCTGGGATGCGGCGTGCTCATGAGCGGCAGCATGGCCTTCCTGGCGGAACCTCTCGCGAACGCTGTCTTTGAGTTTGGGCAGGGTGAGACGTATCTGCTGCTGGTGACCGTTTCGATGTCTCTTTTTGCGACCAGCTTCGTGTTGTACGGCCTGCTTATGGTGCAGGAACGTTCCCGGTTGTATATCACCATCAATCTCCTGACGATCACGCTCATGCTGACGCTTACGGTGATTTTCGTGGTGGTGCTCGACTGGTCCGTGCTGGGTGTGTTCAGAGCGCAGGTGATTGGACGGGCCGTAGAACTGCTGATTCTGCTGACACTGCTTCTTCGACGGGGTTACCTCCGATTTTCCTTCAACGCTCTGGGGCGCATGCTGTATATCTCGGGACCGCTGATTCCTGCGCAGCTCTGTTTCCTTGCCCTGACCCTGGCCGATCGGTTCTTTCTCCAGGGGTACAAGGACCTGACAGAGGTCGGTCTGTATTCGCTGGGGTACAAACTGGCCGCAGTCATGCCGATTCTGATCGTCCAGCCGCTCAAGGCCTGGGGACCGTATATTTACTCGCTGAAGGATTCTCCCGAGGCCTGCCGGGCTGCCATCGTCAAGATGTTACGCTTTTATGTAGCCGGGGTGGTTCTCCTGGCGCTCATGATCTCCGTCTATTCCCGTGAGATACTCATGGTCATGGCGGACTACGAATTCTGGGGGGCGTGGCAGGTTGTGTACGTGCTGTGTGCGGGGTATATGCTGTACGGCATCATGAACGTCATTGCCTATGGATTTCATATCGTCAAAAAGACCTGGGTGCTGTCCATCATAATCGTGTCCGGCAGTGGCCTCAATATCGGATTGAACTTCCTGATGGTTCCGGCACACGGGATGATGGGCGCCTCGATCGCCAGTGCTCTGTCGTATGTGTTTATCATTCTCCTGTATTTTATCTGTCTGAAATACGTCTACCCGGTGCGGTTTCAGTACGGTCGTATGCTGGCCGCAATCGGAGCGGGCGGTCTGTTTTACTGGCTGGCCACGCTGAGAGAATTTGACTTTGCCGTGTCTGTACCGTTGAAGACGGTATGTGTCCTTGGGGCGGTGGCTGTGTTATGGTGGTCGGGGTATTTCAGTGCGGATGACAAAGCATTGCTGCGCGGCGGGCTGCAGTCGGCTCTCCGCAAACTGGGATTGCGATCAGTCTGACGGCCCCAGCGCCTCGCGACACTTAGCTTCAAAATCCGCAATGTCCCGACTTCGGAAGATCGCCGCGCCGGCTGCTCGTTTGCAGACATCGCTGGCGACCGCCGGACACCCAAAGTGCAGGGCCTCGTCGATACTGATCCCGTAGCCATCGATACTGGTCGGACGCACAAAAACATCAGCATTTTTGAACAGGGGCCATAGTTGCTTCTGCGCAGTGAGAAAGCACACATGGTCCGTAAGTGCGCGATCATCAAGTAGCCGCTGAACAGACTCGAAGTATGCGTGATCACCTATTTCCGCTATTGCAAAAACCAACCCTACCTCCGGATAATCCGGCTTGAGCCGAGCCAGCAGATCCACGCACAGATCCAGCCCGTACAGGTCTGTGCCGCCATGATGCACAAGCTGGTAGGCATTGGCAACGATGATGGGACGGTGACCCGCCAGGAAGGTTGTCAGGGAGTCCGGGTAGGTTTCGCGAATAGCCGCTTCCTCTGAGTCATCGGGCGGAAGAAAGGCATTTCGAACCGTGGTGTTTGGCGGCAGGTTGATTCCTTTTCGAGCATAGACCTCACGCAGGTGTTCGCCAACCAGGATCACCTCGCGGCAGGCCCTCATCAACGCTCCAAACAGACGAACCTGCCTCGCCGACCAGGTCTCGGCCAGAGCGCCGTGCGAGGTATAGACTGTCCGGCCGGCCAGACCGGTGATCAGAAAGTACACCGCCAGCGGATAGGAGATAGTGTTGAGGTGAACGGTGTCGTATCCCCGGAAAGGGACGGACAGCAGTCTGAGATAACGTCTGAGCCGGGATGTGTGTGAGTAGTCAAACAGCGAAACCTCATGCCCTTCGCCGGTCAGTCGGGCGGCAAATCGGTGAATATATACGGAGATTCCTCCGTAAGGCGGGGGACAGGGACCGATTATCAGGTGTTTCATGTCAGCCGGGTGGCCTTTCGGGGCGGTGCAGTCGCATGGAGGGTATGGTCGGTTGCACTCGGTCGACCGGCAACAAAAAATGTCGCCGGAGTTTCATGTTGACTCCCGGACGTCGCCCCTCCATACTCGATAGGTATGAACGGAACAGAGTGGCTCAAGGAATGGGTACGGCGCCACCCGCGTGTGCGCGAGTTGACCGGACGGCTCGGTGGACGTTTGCCGGCCTCTATGCGTCTGGGGCGGGATTTCCTGCACTGGTACGCTTTCTTTCAGGAGTCGGAAACCTGGACCCCGGAGCAGCATCGCGCCTTCCAGCTTGAGCGGCTTCGTGACCTGCTGGGAGAACTTCGGGAGACCAGCGACTTCTATCGGGAACGTCTTGGCGGGCTGACTCTGTCAGATTGTGACTCGATTGCCTGGCTGCAGAAACACGTTCCTGCGCTGACGCGTGACCAATTCATGGCCGAACACGGTCGCATTCTTAATCGCACGGGAGTACCTAAAAACGCACGATTGTACACCAGTTCCGGGACTACCGGCAAATCGGTGCAGTTTTACCACACCGCCGAGGACGATCAGAGGGAGTGGGCAGCCATTTGCCACCAGTGGAGTCGGGTGGGATATGATCCCGCACAATCGCGCCGCGCGGAGTTCCGCGGTCCCACGCGCTCAGGGGAACTGACCGATGTCTCACTGGAGCGCAATCTTGTTCGCTGTTCGACCCTGCATCTGCGAAAGG
>JAHIVM010000258.1 GCA_018816665.1 Candidatus Zixiibacteriota bacterium | reverse complement strand
GTGGTGAGAAAATCAAAAAAGGCCCAGCAACCTATAGAGATGAATATGCCGAATCGCGCCGTGGCGGCGTTTCGCGCAGCGTAACATCGTTGATAAAACGCCGGTTCAACCAGGGTGGCCAGTGCAATCACGTACCATGTCGCGATATACCAGCCGGAGTTTCCTCCGTGCCAGGTGAAGTGTGTCTCCGGCACATTGGTTCTGAGAAACTCCAGTCCGCCATAGTTGGCAACCAACACACTCAGCAGTACGATGAAGCCCAAAAACATCAGGCCGAACTGCAGCAGGTCCGTGCGCACGACCGAGGCAAACCCGCCCATGTACACATAACATATGGACACAGAACTGCCAATCACCACGCCCACCCAGAACGGCCAGCCGAATAGTGTCTCGGCCAGCACGCCCAGCATCAGGATATACGCCGCCGGGACCGTCATCAGGTAGATGATAATGCTCCCGGCAGCGGCCGTGCGGTTGTCATAGGCCTGGGCAAGTCGATCAGGAATAGTGAGGACTTCGGATTGACGGGCTCGTTTGGCAAGGAACATGGCGAACAGAAACGCCGCGAGATAGTACGGCAAGCCGAAAACCAGCCAGTTGGACAGACCATACAGATAACTATACTCACCGACCCCGAGTATCCCGCCGTACCAGGTGGATACGAGCGAGGCGACGAAGGCGGGCAGGGTAAGCACCCGCCCGCCCACAATCATTTCACTCGCATCCGCACCCTTTTTCAGGCGTTTGACAAAACCCAATCCAAGAAGCAGAACCAGGTAGAGTCCGATCAGGCTGTAGTCAATGACGTGCATTCTGTCCTAAAACAGCTCCAGAGATATCTGGCCGTAGAACGACCGTTCCGAGGCCACAAAGTATTCCGCCCAGCCGCCGGCGTAGGCCGTCCCTGAGTCGACATACGCCCAGTTGCCGCCGTAACCCGAGGCCTCGTAGCGTTTGTCGGCGATATTGTCCACCCGCCCCTGCAGCACCAGCCGTCCGAGTTGCAGGAAGTTGTTGATACCGTATTCGATCGATAATGATGACACAATGTACGGGTCGATCGAAAACTCATCCAGATTCAGAAGTTCCAGGTACTGACGTCCCACAAAGCGCACGCGATTGGTGATACGCAAATCGCCGGAACGGAAATCCGTGATGACATTGCCAATATAGTCCGGGAAGCCGGTGGTTTTTTGATCCTTGAAATCAATCAGAACACCGTCTATTGCCGCAACATATTCCCGCACGCGGTTGTAGTTGTACGAGAAGTTGCCGGAGACCGTCACCAGGTCGTGGGCTCTTACGGTCGATGACAACTCTACGCCCGCATGCACGGAACGGTCGGCGTTGGCGGTGTACAGGATACCGTTTTCGTTGACTCCACCCCACGGGATGATTTCGTTTTCGAATTCCATCCAGAACAGATTCAGTTCAACTCCCCACACCGGGGTGCGATACCTGCCGCCGAGCTCCAGATCGTACACCCGTTCGTTGTCGGCCGTGGGATCGCCAAACTCCCATTCGGTCGAGTCGGCATTGACCGATATGACTACGAGCGATGGCCGAAGGTAGGGGTCGTTGGCATCATAGATGGAGGCATCGGTGGGTGTACGCGAGGAAATCGCGACATTGGCAAACAGCGCCAGACGATCCGAGGCCTGGTAATTGAGTCCGATGCGGGGCGAGAAAAACAGCCAGTTGAGATCGTAGTTGTAGCCAACAAACGCACCCATGCGCGTCTGATCAAAAGAATATCGCTGGAAGCGCAACTGCGCCGTTGCCTGCGTGGAAAGTCTGTCAGTAAACTTGTAGTACTCCTGGACATACATCGAGCCAAGCCACTTAGTACCGTCGTACTGGTAATACTTGTGCATCGGGTCAAGCGCCCCTGAGATATGCTGCGCCCAGGTCACACGGCCGTAGTGATCCGACGTGAAGTAGTAAAACGAACCACCGGCGGTATGACTGCCGCGGTCGTGGTCAATATCCAGGCGGGGATTCCAGCCAAACTGGTTTTTTTCCACCCACTGTTGGCGCACAAGATCACCGCTTGAGTACGGATTGCCGGTGGAATCCAGGTCGATCAAAGACGCATCGATACCGTAGTCGGAAAACAGCCGACTGTTTTTGTACTGCTCGTAGTAGCCGCGACCGCGAATGTAGTACAGCGTATTGGACAGGGTCGCTCGATCGTTGATCTCATACGTGTTGTGCAGATGATAATGCGGCTGGTTGAAATTGTCTGTCTCATCGCCGTAGGTGAGGGGGGTTGAGCGGCGGTTGACATTGATGGCATCGCGCCCCGCGCCGTAATAAGCCAGGTGCATCTTCATGGGACCGCCGTACACATATAGTTCTGTCGTGCTGTGCGGGTCGATTCGCCCCAGCGAGAAGTAGTACGCCCAGCCGCGATACCAGCTATGCTCCCGGTAGCCATCGGTTTTTTGTTTGGAGAACCGTCCGGCAAAATGCCAGCGACCGTCGACAAGCCCCGATGAATACTCCACGCTCTGTTTGTAGATACCGCCGATTGATTTCCCGCCCGAGGTATACTCACCATAACCGGCAGTGACTTTCGTGGACCGTTCTTTGGCGAAGGCGCTGGTGGTGACGTTGATCGATCCGCCAAACGAGGCATCGCCGTACAGCGAGTTGCCGACCCCGCGCTGAACCTGAATGTCGTAGGCATTCGCTGCGAAATCCGGAAGATCCACGAAATAGGTTGCCTGGTCCTCGGGATCGTTAAGGGGAACGCCGTTGATATATGTCGCGATACGCTTGTCATCAAAGCCGCGGATCTTCACATAGGAATAGCCCAGCGCCCCGCCGCCATCGGCAAACGAATACAGATTCGGCGTGCTCTCGAGCAGAAGGGGGAGTTCGCCTACCGTGTAATCGCGCGCGATGTCATCGCGGGAGACATTCTCGAAGGCCACCGGTGAAACGCCGGCCCGGGCGCGTTCGGCGGTCACCAGGATACCGGTGCCTTCGTAGTAGCGCGGTTGCAGCACCACGACCGCCGGGACATTGTCGATTGCGAATTGACGACTGGTGAAACCAACGGTGGAAAAAGTCACGCGGGTGACTTCATCGGTCAGTTTCAATTCGAAGCGGCCGTTGATATCGGCCTGCCGGCCGACTTCGGTCACATTGGTGACCACCGATACCGCAGGCAGGCCGTTGCCGTTTGGATCGGTGACTTGTCCCCGCAAAACTGCGCCGTTCGCGCTTGTCAGGCAGAGCAGCAACAGGGGCATCAGGGTTGAGAGTAATCTCATGACAGTAACCTCCACTAAACAGTGAACCGTTCAGTAAGATTCCGTCCTGAGTCAATAGGTCAGCCCGCGGATCGCGGACAAGGAAATGTAGGTGCATCTCCGTTTCCCTACGCCGGTATTACCCGGATCAGGTCGAGGGGGTATGTTCTCAGGCGGTGCTTTTTGCGCCACCCCCAACGGAATATCTTGTATCACGCCTAATGTGGGGCTCCGATGGGCCCGGCGCAAGGATTTTCAGAGGGGGGGCAGAAGGGCAAAATCAAACCCCGGTCGGGAGGAAGTCTGACCGGGGTTAACGGGTATGATACAAGTACAGAAAGGTAAAAGGTCGGTGATTCGTCTGGTTGTGCGCTCTCTGTGTCCCTTTGTTGTCGAGATTATTGATACCACACCGCGGGCAACGTGTGTCATTAATTTGTCATCATATGTCAGCAGCTGAAGAGAAGAGGGGACGGTAGCGACAGCCGTTGTCCATTTACTTCCGGAAGCGCCTGGCAGCTTTCTCAAACTCCGGATGGGACAGCTCACCCAATTGGCTGTTCAGCCGCTCGATGTCGTCGTCGGAGAGGCCGGCCAGATCGCGCACGAATGTCCCGGATGAGATCCGGGCAAAGGCCTTTTCCATGGCCGCTCGTGAGCTTTTGCCTACGATTTTGGGGCCATTGATATATGATCCATAGCGTGCCGCGACTGAAATACGCCGGAACATGCCCTCGATACCGTGCTGCTTGATCAACTGGACTATCAGGTCAAGCTGGTAGGCGATTTCGAGATAGGCGTTTTCCGGCTTCCAGCCGTGGTTTACCAGCACCTCGAAACCGTTTTTGATAAGCTGGGCCAGCCCGCCGCAAAGCACCGCCTGTTCGCCGAATATGTCACCAATCGCCTCTTCTGCAAACGTGCTCCTGATCAGATTTTTGCGTTTGAAACCCAGCCCGGCGGCCAGCTCGTAGATTGTGGTCCGGGCACGTTTGGAACGATTTTGCAGGATGGCATAAAAGGCCGACACACTGCGCTCTCCGAGGAATCTCTCGCGTACCGCTGTCCCCGGGGCGTGGGGAGCAATCAGGATGACATCGCAATGGTCCGGCGGGGTCACCAGCTTGAAGTGCACGGACAGGCCGTGCAGAAACACCAGCGTGGCGCCGGGGCGGAGGTTATCGGCAATGTCGCGTGAGAACACCCTACAGTGCTGGTGATCCGGAAAAGCCAGCATCACAATGTCGGCCTCAGCCACCGCCCGGGAAACGGTTGTTACCGGAGAGAGGCCGTCACGCAGGGCCACCCGACGGGATTTCGAGCGCGCTCGCAGGCCGACTGTAACCGGGAAACCGGAGTCCCGAAGATTCAGGGCGGCCGCGCGACCTTGGGAGCCGTAGCCGATCACCGCCACGACCTTTTTTGCTTTTGCCTTCGACGACATGATGCTAATATACACTACCCGTCGGCTGAAACCAACCGGCGGGGGGAGATTAGCGATGGACCCGTATTACAAATTCATGATCCAGTTGGTCAAAGCAGCGCTTGATGAGGACATCGGACGAGGTGATTTGACCTCGTTTGGCGCCCTGGAACCCGGCCCGGCCCATGCCAGAATCGTGGCAAAATGCGACGGAGTTCTCTCGGGGGTCGAGCCGGCGTTGCTGGTTTTTGAAACGGTTGATTCGGCCAATACGGTAGTTTTTACCAAAAAAGACGGCGAGCGGTTTGTCCGCGGTGACATAATCGCTGAGATTGATGGGTTCAATCAGACCCTCCTGTCATCGGAACGGGCGGCGCTCAATTTCCTGGGGCACCTCAGCGGCGTGGCTACCAAAACTGCGGCGTTTGTGGAGAAAGTCAGGGGGACATCGGTCCGGATTCTGGATACCCGCAAAACCCTGCCGGGGTGGCGTCACCTGGAAAAGCGAGCGGTCGTCCACGGCGGCGGTATGAATCATCGCGCGGGACTTTATGACATGGTGTTGATCAAAGACAACCATATTGCCAGTGCCGGGTCAGTGACCCAGGCCGTGGGCGCGGTGCGGGACTTTATGCAAACGCCCGATTTTCGGCTGCAGTTTGAGGCCAGGGCTGAGGAAATACTTATCGAGGTCGAAGTCGAAAACGATAAGCAGTTGCGGGAAGCGATTGCGGCCGGCGTAGACCGTTTGCTCCTAGACAACCAGTCGACCGAATCGCTGAAGCAACTGGTGGCGACCGCCCGGGGTTTGAACCCATCGATACAGCTTGAGGCCTCCGGCAACATCGCGCTCGACAACGTGGCCGAAACCGCCCGCACAGGTGTGGATTTCATCTCCGTGGGCGCGATTACGCACTCCGCCCCGGTGGCAGATTTTTCCATGAAGTTTCTGGACTAGCCCGCATGGATCATCCCGCTCTCGAACACCTGGCCGACCGGCTGATTGAGGTTACCAGACTAAAACCCGGCACCCTGATCGACTGGAAGAGTCTCACTGGCAGACTTGATGTCTCGGTCGAAAGCCTGCTCGAAGCCGCCGCCCTGGCGCGATCCTGGGGATACACCCTGAAGGTGCGCCAATCGCGTGGGATCGAGTTCGTTAAACCGCCCGATTTGCTGTCTGAAACGGAAATCCTGCACGGCCTGAAAACCAAATGGCTGGGGCGCCCTATCTCGGCGTTCCGCAGCGTGGCCTCGACCAACGACCTGGCGGCGCAGTTGGCAGAAAGCGGCGCCCTTGAGGGTTCGATGGTGGTGGCCGAGCAGCAGACAAAGGGACGCGGGCGGCTCGGGCGAGTGTGGTTTTCGGCGCCGGGCGACGGTATCTATGTGTCACTGATTCTTCGCCCGGACTTCGCGCCGGCCCAGGCGCCCGGGTTGTCGTTGATGACTGCAGTCGCCCTGGCCGATGCGGTAGCGTCGCTGGGGAAGGTCGACGTAAAAGTCAAGTGGCCCAACGATGTTCTTCTGGGCGGACGAAAAACAGCGGGGATTTTGACCGAGTTGTCGGCCGAGGGGGAGCATATCAACCATGTGGTGGTTGGGGTAGGGATAAATGTCAACCAGGGGGTGGGGGCCTTTCCGAGCGAGATTCGCAAAATCGCCACTTCGTTGAGACGAGCTTTCGGCCGCAAGGTGGATCGCGTGGCTTTTCTGCAGACCTTCCTGGCCTGCTTTGAAAAAGAATATGACACCTACAAAACCCATCATCTCAAAAAGGCCCATGCTCGAATCCGCAAGTATTCCTCGTTGATAGGCAAAGAGATAACGGTGAAGTCCGGGAAGCGGATGATCACGGGTTTGGTGACGGACATAGCGGTCGACGGGTCGTTGGTGATGCAGACGCCCGACGGTGTTCTGAACCTGACGGCCGGCGAAGTGACAGTGGTGAAAAAGTAGACGGGGGGGATCCTGAGACATAGATGACTGATCGGAGTTAGCACCCGCAGCACCCTGGGTGGCCTGCTCAAACTTGTTTGAGCAGGTTTCTGGTCTGGCAGACGGGAGGGGAAACACGTCTTACTGTCATGAATCACCCACAGCCCTGGTCAAACACGTTTGACCAGGCTGCCCCGACAGTCGGATCGGCCGGGGTGCCAACCGCGATCCATACCATGGCTGCGTACTCCGAAGAATCCCACCCGGGACCGGATGGGCCACCGGACGGGTGGTTTGGGTATGTACCACCGGACCTGCCATACCGGCAGGGTGATTTTATCCCCCCCTTGCGTTTTCTGGGATTTGTATTACATTGGGTCGCTATGTATAACCAGACAGTATTGGACCATTTTCAGAATCCCCGGAATGCCGGGGAAATCGCCGATCCGGACGGGGTCGGAGAGGTCAGCAGCGGTGAGTGCGGGGACGCTACCCGTATTTACATAAAAGTTACCGACGGTATCATCACGGATATGAAGTTCAAAACGTTCGGCTGTGCGGCGGCTATTGCCTCCAGCTCGGCCGCGTCCGAGATGATTATCGGCAAATCGGTTGAGGAAGCTCTGAAGCTGACCCGCGACGATGTCGCCAACAAGCTCCAGGGGCTGCCCGCCAAGAAGCTGCACTGCTCTAATTTGTCGGCCGATGCCATCCACGCGGCTATCGCCGACTATGTGAAACGCCAGGGCGGCAATACACATTAGCAGCGACCTTCTCACTCGTCTCTCGCAATGCCGGAACTTCCCGAAGTAGAAACGGTTGTCCGCGGTTTGCGCGACGTATTGCTCGGCCGGACCTTTCGGTCGGTGAGCTGCAATGCGCCCGTGTCATCGATTGAACTCAGCCGATCACTTGGTAAGAGTTTCGAGAGGGCGCTTGCCGGACGACGCGTAACAGCAATCAACCGTCGCGGCAAAAACATCCTGATCGCACTCGACAATAACAGCACCCTCTGGGTGCATCTGAAGATGACCGGGCAGTTTCGGTATGTTGATTCCAACGTCCCCCGACAGAAACATGACCTGGTGGTTTTTGTGCTGGACGAACGCGGTTCGGATGACTCTGACTGCAATCTGAGATTCAATGACTACCGCCGCTTCGGCCGACTACGCTTGTATCCCAACGATGAACTATGGACCTGTCCGGGCTTGGCCGATCTGGGACCGGAACCGCTGGAGTTGCCGGCCGGGGATTTTGTGGAATTATGCCACCGTCGCGCGCGCCAGATCAAACCGGCGCTGATGGACCAGACGTTTATTGCGGGGATTGGAAATATCTATGCCGATGAATCTCTGTACAACTCGCGTCTGCATCCACTGCGATTATCCAATAGTATATCAAAACGCAAGCTGATAGAGCTCCACGGCCATGTGCAGTACTTGCTGCAGCGGTCTATCGATATGATGGGGACGACTGTAGATACGTATTCGGGTGTAAACGGCCGTCCGGGAACATTCCAGAATTATCTCAAAGCATACGGACGAGAAGGTCAGCCGTGCGAACGATGTGAGACATTGATTGTGCGGAAGAAGATAGGATCTCGCTCGGCCCATTATTGCCCCCGGTGCCAGCGGCAGGCATGATCAATCAATCCAGTCTCTGATCCGCTTCCTGATGCAGGTCGCGGTTCCGAGGCCCGCCAAACAGGCGGGGTGAGAAACCCGACATGACACATCCCACGTGTAAACACGTGGGCCTGTTGAGAAAGTCGATGTTGCCCGTAGCGAACAACAAGTCATGGTGAGCCTGTCGAACCATGACCACTGACTTGCTTGAACTTGCGAGTCATCCTTCGACAAGCTCAGGATGACTTGACTGGTCGCCCTGCGGTTTTTCAACATGCCCGTAAACACGTGGGCCACCCGAACCCGCCACCTACTCCCGCAGAAACATTATCGCCTTCTGGGGAATATCAAACCGGACTTCCTGGCCGGGATCCGGGACCGGTAAACTCGCGCGCGACGTCACCAGCGATATATCCTGAAACTTCATTTTGATCACGTAGTGATCGCCCATGTACTCATGAGAGATGACCGTTGCATGAAAGCGACCGTCGCCGCATAACTCAATTGCCTCCGGACGAATACCCATCACAATGTCGCTATCGGGAAAGTCAGTGCCGACTTCAAAACCAAACGGCACCACTCGACCGGCATCAATGCGACCGTTGACAATATTGATTTTGGGCTGACCTATAAACTCCGCCACAAAACGATTTGCCGGATGCCGATACAACTCCTCCGGCGTCCCCAGTTGCTGGAGTTTTCCCTCGTGCAAAAGAGCCACGCGATCGGCCATGGTCAACGCCTCGGTTTGGTCATGTGTCACATGAACCATCGCGGTACCAAGCTTTTTCTGTAGAGTCACAATCTCCTGGCGCATTTTCACGCGGAGGTCGGCATCTAAGTTAGACAGAGGTTCATCGAGTAGGAATATCGACGGCTCCCGGATTATCGCCCGACCGAGTGCTACGCGTTGACGTTGCCCGCCGGAGAGTTGTCCCGGACGGTCCTGCAGGCGCTCATCAAGACCCAGCATAGTAGCAACAGCGCGCACCCGCTGTTTGATTTCGTTTTTGGCCACATGGGCCACACTCAGCGGGAAACCAAGATTCTTTTCTACTGTCATGTGGGGGTACAGGGAATAGTTCTGGAACACCAGCGCTATGTTTCTATCGCGCGGACGTAAATGCTCCACCCGTTTCCCGGCTATGTAGACCTCGCCGCTGTCTTCTTTTTCCAGACCCGCGATGATGCGGAGCAGGGTGGACTTGCCGCAACCCGACGGTCCCAACAACACCAACAGTTCACCGTCGTCCAGTTCCAGCGACACATTGTCCAGCACCTGGCGATTGTCGAACGATTTGCATATGTTTTTCAGGGCAAGGCCGGCCATTATTCTATTCCTGCTATAGTCCCGCGTTCAATGTGATAGCGGCGGGCATCGGAACCAATATAGCTCACGGATTCCAGCGCGGTAGTAAGAAACGTCTGGGAATGCTCCGCAAACTG
>JAHIVM010000257.1 GCA_018816665.1 Candidatus Zixiibacteriota bacterium | reverse complement strand
GCCCATTCGATACGCCTGAGTCAGAGCCGGCATACTGGCCGGCAGACCGCCCAAAACGGAGTCCTTTTCTCCTGATTCAGTCTTGATTCTCTCCCATTGATCGCGTACCTGCTGGGGGTCCAGATCGGCCCTGTCACCGAATACATGAGGATGCCTGCGAATCAGTTTGTCAACAATCGCAGTCGCCGCATCATCGATAGTAAAAGCCTCTCGCTCCCGGGCCAGTTGGGCGTGAAACACCACCTGACAGAGCAAATCACCCAGTTCTTCCTTCAACTCGCCGTCACTGCCTGATTCTACTGCCTCGATCACCTCGTACGACTCCTCAATCAGGTACGGCAGGAGACTGCGATGATCCTGCGCCCGGTCCCAGGCACACCCGCCCGGAGCCCGGAGAATCGCCATGACCTCAACCAGGCGTTCAAAAGGCGTCAATTCGTCATTTTCCAATCTGGCTCGTGACTCTGACATATGTACCGATATCTTCCTTTATTGGCGTAGAACCGCCGCCCGCCCCCCAATGTTTCATACCTTGACAATCCGGGGCGTTGAAGGTACAATGGAAAGCTAAATTCATCCACTTTCGTCTCGTTAAAAGGGACGGGAATATACCGAACGGCGAGAGTATGAGCAAGTCAAACGACCAGATAGCAAAAAGCACTTCGGCCTATTCACCGGCCGAGGTGGAGAAACGAATATACCGGCAATGGGTCGATTCGGGCGTCTTTCACGGCCGACCGGATTCCGAAAAGCCGGCCTATACCATTGTCATTCCTCCGCCGAATGTCACAGCCGTGCTGCACCTGGGTCATGCTCTCAACAACACCATTCAGGATATTCTGGTCCGTAAGCACCGTATGGACGGCTACGAGGCGGAATGGATCCCGGGCTCCGATCATGCCGGCATTGCTACCCAGGTCATTGTTGAGAAGCAACTGATCAAGGAAGGCACTACCCGCCGTGAGATGGGCCGCGAGAAGTTCCTGGAGCGAACCCGCGATTGGGCGTATCACAACAAGGACCTGATCCTCGGTCAGCTCCGCGAAATGGGCTGCAGCTGCGATTGGGACCGTACCCGCTTCACATTTGACGACGGTCTCTCACGCGCTGTCGCCGAGGTCTTCAAGCACCTCTACGACAAGGGCTGGATATATCGCGGCCATCGTATCGTCAACTGGTGTCCCTCCTGTCGGACTTCTCTTTCCGACGATGAAGTCGAGCACGAAACCAGGGATTCCAGCCTCTGGTACATTCGCTACAAGTTGAAGGGCTCCGATGAGTACCTGACCGTAGCCACAACCCGACCGGAGACAATGCTCGGCGATACCGCCCTGGCCGTCTCCCCGAAAGACAGCCGCTACAAAAAGTACGTCGGGAAAACCGTCATCCTGCCGATTCTGGAGCGCGAGATACCCATCGTGGCCGACAGCTATGTCGACCCGGAATTCGGCACCGGCGTGGTCAAAGTGACCCCCGCCCACGATCCGAACGACTTTGAAATCGGCAAACGCCACGACCTGCCGGAGATAAACATTCTCAATACTGATGGCACCCTCAACGAAAACACCGGCAAGTTTAAGGGTCTGGACCGGTATGTCGCCCGCAAGCAACTTGTAGCCGAATTGAACGAAAAGGGCCAACTGGAAAAGACCGAGGCGTACGAGCTTTCCGCCGGCACCTGCTATCGCTGCCATCAGGTTGTGGAACCTTACCTGTCCGACCAGTGGTTCGTCAAAATGAGTGAAATGGCCAAACCGGCCATCGAGGCCCTGAACAAAGGCGACCTGCGCTTCCACCCGGACTACTGGTCCAAGACCTATCTCCACTGGATGGAGAATATCCGCGACTGGTGCATCTCCCGGCAACTCTGGTGGGGTCACCGCATTCCCGTCTGGTACGCCGAGGACGGCACCATGTTCGTCTCGGTCGACCGACCAACCGCCGAGGAATGCAAAGGGTATGACCCAAAAACGCTGGTCCAGGATGACGACGTCCTCGACACCTGGTTTTCATCGTGGTTGTGGCCCTTCTCCGTCTTTGGCTGGCCGGAAAAAACACCGGAACTCAACCGCTTCTACCCGACCAAAACGCTGGTCACCGCCTCGGAAATCATCTTCCTCTGGGTGGCCCGCATGGTGATGGCCGGCTATGAGTTTATGGGCGGCGTGCCGTTCTCCGATGTGTACATCCACGGCACCGTCCGCGATGCCAACGGGATCAAAATGTCCAAATCCCTCGGCAACGGTATCGACCCGGTGGAGATTATCGACAAATACGGGGCCGATGCCCTCCGTATTTCGATGGTCCTGGCGACTCCCGACGGTCAGGATCCGTGGATCAGCCGCAATACGTTTGAAGGCGGACGTAACTTCGTCAACAAGCTCTACCAGGTCTCGCGATTCGTAATGATGCGTCTCGACGGCCGGAAACCGTCTCTGGGTTCGCTCGATGAAACCGGCCTGGTGATTTTTGACCGCTGGATACTCTCGCGGCTGGATCGCACCATTGAAGCCGTAGAACGCAACATCAATGAGTTCCGACTGTCCGCAGCCGCCAAAACACTGTACAACTTCGTCTGGGATGACTATTGCTCCTGGTATATAGAACTGATTAAGCCGGACACACCGGGCGAAGGCATACGGGACAGCTCCATAAACGTCGCCACCTATGTACTGGAACAGATCCTGTGCCTGATGCACCCGTTCACGCCGTTTGTGACCGAAGAGATCTACGGGCAATTGACCGGTCTGGCCGACGGCAACGAGAGCAGAACAATCACCTTCGGTCCCTGGCCCAAAGCCAGCGGCCGGCACAAAGACGATGCTCTCGAGGATTCGCTGAAACAGATCCAGGAAGTTGTGACCGCCGTGCGATCGGTTCGCGCCGAACTGAACGTGCCCCCCGGTAAACGATCCGATTTGTATATCCGGGTCTCAGAAGAGGCTTTCGGGAAGCTGCTGGAAGACCATATCCAGTACTTCCGCTCCCTCGCCAGGGTTGAGACTTTGCATTGCGGCACGAAAGTCAAAAAACCGCCGCTCTCGGCCTCTGCGGTGATATCCGGGGCCGAGGTGTTCCTGCCCCTGGAGGGCCTGATTGACATTGAGGTCGAGAAAAGACGGCTGCAGAAGGATCTGGAAAACCTCAAAAACCAGCTCACCAAGGTTTCAAAGAAGCTGGCCAACCCCGACTTCCTGGCCAACGCTCCGAACGATGTCATCGATCGTGAGCACCTCAAGAAGAAGGACTACGAGGAACGGATCGAACGCATTAACAAAAACCTGGAGCAGATCCTGGGCTGGTAAGCCGCCCCATCCTGCACCTGCCGAATAGAAAAAGGCCCGGACGAATCGTCCGGGCCTTTTTCTGTGCCCTCTGTCCGGACTTTCCACCCCGTCCAGGAGCAGAAAAAAGAAGGCCACCCGGAGGGGGTGGGTGGCCTTCAAGGGGATGGGATGTAAAATGCGAGAGGGGATATTCAGTTTCTGTTTTTGTCCGCCAACTCCGTCAAAAAGACAGACAGCGCCTTGGCGCCCGCCGTATCGGGGTACGAAGCCATTTCCACGGGAACGACATCCTTGACCTCCCGGCCAACCAGCGATGACAACTCCGACCGCACCAAATCACTCAGCCGGCGAATCGCAATCTCGGCACCCTGCCGCGATGTCTCGGGAAACAGCACACTGAGACAATGCTCACCCACCAGGGCAACACTGTCGCAGGCCCGGATACTCTCGCGCACGGCCTTGACCATGCGCTGCTTAGCTTCGTCAAACTTGTCGCCGGCCAGCGACCGGACGAAGTCCAGATCAATTACCGATAACGATACAAACACACGGTACCGCTCGGCCCGGTGAAGCTCCACCCCCGCGGTGTCAATGAAGGCACGTGGTGAAATCTCACGTACCGGAACAAACCTGCTTTCCATAGTTGTGCTTCGCGTCTGCGGTATCCTCTGTTTATCCATTTATTTGTCCACTATGGGCATAGCAAGAATCATTCCGTTAGCCAACTGACAACGAAATTGAGAAAAGATTTCCGGACTTGCCGCTTTCGTCGATATAACGAAATCTTATCCCGTTACCGGTCATATGCTTAACATTGGACTGTTTTTGTCGGAATTGCGTGCAGAGTGTAGTCAAAAAACGACAATATGCATTGGTTTGCTCAGTTTTTGCACAATTGACGACCAGATAAGCCGGCCCTGCAACAGCAGAACCGGCAATGTCTATTTGATGGCGTTGAGATTGTAGTCTTTGATTTTATAGAGCAGGGAACGGTAGCTTATCTGGAGCATTTCGGCGGCGCGACGGCGATTCCAGTTTGTGCGCGTCAATACTTCGGAGATCAGACTCTTTTCTTCCTCTGCCACCTTGCGCCCGATCCTTGTCTTCAGCGAAAAGTCGGTGGCGTCTTCGACAGCCTGCGGTTGCGATGCAACTGCGGGCGATGTATACCCGACCGGACTCACTCCAATCCGGGCCTGGTGACTGGCCGACGAGATCAACTCGCCAATGATCGTCTCATCTGCGCGCACGACCACTTGCTTGAGCATGTTCTCTAGCTGACGGACGTTCCCGGGCCACCCAAACGATGACAACGAGGCCAGTGTTTCCGGACTCAGAGCCGGGCACTCCTTGCCGTACAGCTGATTGTATTTATTAAGGAAATGATCGACCAGCAACGGGATGTCGCCATCGCGTTCCCGCAGAGGCGGCAACAAAATGGTTATCTCATTGAGCCGGTAAAACAGGTCATCGCGGAAACCGCGCTCGGCGATGGCCTGCTCGAGATTGCGGTTCGTAGCACAAATAATCCGAACATCAACACGGATGTTCTGTATGCCACCCACCCGCACGAATTCCTGCTGTTCGAGCACCTGGAGCAGCTTGGACTGCAGCTCGCCGGGCATATCACCGATTTCATCAAGAAATATCGTACCCTTGTCGGCCAGCTCAAAACGACCCTGCTTCATTTTGTGGGCGCCGGTAAAAGCACCCTTCTCATAGCCGAACAACTCGGCTTCCAGAAGATCGCGTGGAATGGCAGCGCAGTTCACCTTGACAAACGGCTGGTTCTTGCGTCCCGACAGATGATGCAGAGAGCGCGCGACGATTTCCTTGCCTGTGCCCGATTCTCCCCGAATCAATACACTAAGCTCCGAATCGGCCACCTGCTCTACCAGGCTTTTCACCCGACGCATCGGTTCGGAATCGCCGATAAACGACGAGTAATCGTTGCGGACCTCGAGTTCCTTTTTCAACTGGCTGACTTCGGCGCGCAGCTTCACTCGCTCCAGCACGCCGTTGACATGGATCTCCACCTCGCGCACATCGAAGGGCTTATCAATAAACTCCGCCGCACCGAGACGCATGGACTCAACCACGAACTTGGTGTCACCGTGGCCCGAGATCATGATGACCTCCGGCCGGCTCTCCATCTTGTTGAGCTTTTCGAGTACTTCCAGACCGCTCATACCGGGCATCTTGATATCCAGCAGAATCAGTCGGGGCTTCTCGGTGGACACCATCTGAATCCCTTCGATCCCGTCGCGGGCCGAAACGAATTCATAGTTGGCCGAAAGCCCTTCCGAAAGTATCCACGCAACCTTGGGGTCGTCGTCGATAACCAGTATTTTTATCTTCTCTTTAGCCATTATCCCGCCATTTCGTTACGGATAAAGATCGGCAAAAAGCACCTCGAATCAAGTGGATTTTTACCTGATTTGCGGATTTGTCGCAAGGCCGTGCAACCCGGCGTCAGCTCAAGTAAGGGAAGTAGACAGTAAACGTCGTACCCTTACCCTCCTGCGACTCGAGGTGAATTGTGCCGTTATGAGCGGACATTACCCGCTCCACCACCGCCAAACCAAGCCCCGTGCCGGTCTCCTTGGTGGTGTAGTAGCGGTCGAAAACCCGTGCTATGTTCTCTTTGCTGATCCCGCAGCCGGTATCGATGACCTTGACCGCCAGGTAGTTGTCTTTGCGATGCGGTGGACGTTCCACCAGGCCTTCAACCCGGATCTGGCCGCCCTCGGGCGTAGCATCAATCGCATTGATGATCAGATTCAGGAACACTTCCATGATCTGATTCTTGTTGATAATCGCTTCCCAATTGGCTTCCTCAAAACTCTCCGAGAACTCGATCTTGTTTTTGCGAAGATCCGGCCCCACCAGTTCGGAGGCCCGGATGACTACATCGCGCAGGTCCAGTTTGCTGGTTTCATACTTGTTGGGATTCGAAAAATCAACCAGCTCGCGCACGAGTTCGTTCATCCGATGGATTTCTTCCTCAGCCATCTTGAAAAACTCGGATTTCTCGGTAATCTCCGGCCACCTCTGCCGCATGATTTGCAAACCGCCCCGAATCGAGGTCAGCGGTTTGCGAAGATCATGCGAAATTTCAGATATCATGTTGCCCATGGTCATCAGGCGAGTGGCATTGAGCAGCGATTTCTCACGCTCAAAGAGGATGGCCGCCTGGGATACCACGAGCTTAGCCAATGAGATATCATCATCACCGTAGGTGATGTCGCCATTTGAGCCCAGGTAGAATATGTATGTCAGTTCCGCGTTTTGCCAGATGGGAATGGCCATGTAGGCCAGTCTGGGTTGAGGATAGTTGCTGTTTTCCTTGAGCTTCTCGCCCAAAAAACGGGAAAGTCCGGCCGTGTCTTCCGGGTCCAGTTGCTGCAGGTCCAGTTCGCTGAACGAAACGGCATCACGGCTGATCCGCGTCAAGTCTATCTTCCCCGACTCCGTCAGCGGCATCGGCGTGTCGCCGAGTACCCCGGCCGGGATAAGACATCCGGCCGACGGATCCCAGTGGAACCAAATCGCATAGTCGATCGGGAATACCCGTTGCAGCTTCTCTACGAGAATGGCGCGAAACTCCGTCATCGAATCAACCAGCGCCACTTCCTTGGCCAGTTCATGCAGGATTTCGAACTCGATCAGCCGACGGCGATTCCGCTCAAACTCGTAAGCATCGTCAACCGCCACCGCGGCCTGCGAGGCAAAATTACTCAGCAACCGCAGGTCGTCGCGCGTGAAAACTTTGTTGTCGCTTTTGTTGGCCATGTTGAGGACGCCAAGGATGTTGTTTTTGATACGCAGCGGCGTACACAGCAACGAGGCCGCCCCATACCGATCGCGACTCGTGCGCTTGAACCGCTCGTCTTTCTCCACATCCTCGACTATCAGGGCCTCACCGGTTTTGGCCACATAACCGGCAATGGACGCGCCGATCGGGAGGCGCGTATTGCGCACGATGTCTTCATCCAGCCCAATCGCCGCCTCAATCGTCAGATACTCCTTGCTCTCATCCAGCAACATGATGGATCCGACATTGGCCTCGGTTACGGACGACGCCAGAACGACGATTTGACGAAGCAGCTCTTTGAGGTTGGCCAGCGATCCAATGGACTTGCCCGCCTCGTACAGGGCGTTGAGCTCACCCACCCGACGCTGGAGGATGAGGTTCGACAGCTTCAGCTCCTCCAGAAGCCGCAGGCGGGACAGCTCGGACCGCCGCCGGTCCAGGGCTCGATTAACAACCATCTGCAATTGCCCGAATTCCACCGGTTTCAGCAAATAGTCGTAGGCCCCTTTCCCAATGGCCTCCAACGCCGAATCAAGCGAGGCGTGACCGGTCAGTAGAATGACGGGGATCCCCTCATCAATCCCCTTCACCGCAGCCAGAACATCAAGACCGCTCATCTCCGGCATTTTGATATCCGTGATGACCAGGTCAATCTTCTCCGACTCCAGAGCCTTGATGGCCTCGGGCGGTTCCTGGAAGCTGCTGACCGTAAAACCTTCACTGCGCAGCAAAGCCGACAGTGAATCACACATCCGCTTTTCGTCGTCTATAACAAGTATCTTCTCAGTTGTCGTCTGAGTTTTGATCATGCACTCCATCCATGAGGGGCAGGCGGATTTCAAAACATCCGCCCGGCTCGAGGTTTTTGAAGGTTATCGACCCCTTGTGGCTTTTTATGATGCCGTAACACACCGACAGGCCCAATCCGGTGCCCTTCTCACCCTTGGTGGTGAAAAAAGGCTCAAAAATACGGGGCACTATCTCAGGCGGAATGCCAGCCCCGCTGTCCTGCAAGGCTATCACCAGCTCCTGCCCGTCCGTGTGTATCGCCAGGGTCAACGTGCCCCCGTTTTCCATGGCGGCCCGGGCGTTAATCATCAGGTTGAGAAACACCTGTTTCAGACTGTCCCGGCAACCCTCCACCATATACGGCCCGGGTTCATAATCACGAACCACGATTATTCCCGACGAACGCAACTGCCTCCCCATCAGGGTAAGCACCTCTTCGGCCACCGCCTCGACATTAACCGGCCGGAGTTCCATTCGGACCGGCCGCTGGAAATCACGCATCTGCCCCACTATGCCCGCGATACGATGGATCTCCTGACTCAGAACCTCGGCATAATCCTGTATCTCACGATCGATTTCAGCGTGTCGCTGGATAAGCAGAATGTAGTTTTTGATGATACCGAGCGGGTTGTTCACCTCGTGGGCGATCTTCGCCGACATCTCACCCAGCGCAGCCAGCCGTTCCGACTGCACCAGCTGTTGCTGGGCCGTGCGCAACTGACGCATGGCCGCCCGCTCCGCCTCATAGAGGCGGGCGTTTTCTATCGATACCGATATCTGGTTGCCCAGCACTGAAAGGAACTCAATGTCATCGGGCGCAAAGTCCTGACCCGAGATCTTCTCCGCCAGCAGGAACAGCCCAACCAGCCGGGTCTGGAATATCAGCGGTACAATCAGCCCGCCGGAAAACATCTGCAGAATCGCCATCTCAACCTCGGTGGCCGTTTTGGACGATATGTCTTTCGTCAGCACCGGACGGTTCAGCTTGGCCAGATACTTCAGCAGTTCCGAGTCCTCGTGAAAGCAGTCCGATGGCTGCGGCAGATCACCCGATCCCTTGGACTTCACGGCGCAGTATTCACGGGCCATGACATCGCGCTTGAGAAACGCCGCCCCCTTCAGGGCACCAACCTGCCCCAGGCAGGTGAAAATGAAGCTGTCGAGCAGTGACTGGTAGTGCAGCACCGCGTTAAAATTACGGCTGATTTCGACAATAGTATACAGATCGAAAATCTTGCGCTTCAAATGCCGATTCGTTTTCGACAGTTGCGCGATCTTCTCTTCGAGTTCCTCCTCACGGCTGAAAGCCACCGTTGGAAGAGGCGTACTGTTGCCTGAATCGCGCTTGTTTTCAGAGTCCTGTGTCATAACCGACCATGAGTATGCAGAAACTCGCCTACCAGATAGTGAGAACCGATTATGGCTACTATATCGTCCGCTTTCGCTTTTTTGACCACCTGCCCGTACGCCGTGGCCAGACGTCCGCGCCGCGATAGCGCCACCCCCCGCCAATCCAGCGACGCTGCCAGTTCGCGAGTATCGGTGGTTCGCTTGGTTTTCATCGGCACCAGCACGAATTCCTTCGCTATCCGGCTCAGACTGTTAACAATCTTCTGGTGCTCCTTACGCTTGACCAGCCCGAGGATCACGGTCGCCTTCTCTCCGGGAAACACGCTTTCGAACGTATCCGCAAAAGCCTCCGCCCCCGCAGCATTGTGGCACACATCCAGTACCAGCGTGGGGCCGTTTGCGGATGCCTGCTCCAACTGGAAACGACCCGGCCACTTCACCTCTTTCAGACCGTCCAGAATCGCCCGTTTGGGTATCCGGTAGCCGGCCTCACGTAACTCCCCGACCGCCCGTAGAACCAGTGCGCAATTGCGCAACTGGTGCCGTCCGTGCAGCGCCGGTCGCACCCGGTCGAACTGCAGACCGTTCACTCCGAACGCCATGGCGAGACCGTCGGGACATACCCGGAAATCGCGTGGACTCAGTCGAACCAGCGGAGCTTTCCGCTCCCGGCAGATGCGACGAATCTCGGTCATGGCCTCGCCGGGCAGAAGCCCCGCCACATGCCGCACGCCCGGTTTGATAATCCCGCCCTTCTCGCCGGCGATCTCGGTCAGCGTATCACCGAGTATCTCGGTATGGTCAAAGCTGACATCGGTGGTAATGGTCAGCACCGGACGCAACACGTTGGTCGCATCCAGCCGGCCGCCGAGCCCGGTTTCTATTACGGCAATATCAACCTGCCGCTGCGCGAAATGAGTAAAGGCAAGAGCGCTGACTAGCTCAAAGAACGAGAGTTTTTTTTTACCAGTACCGGTCGGAGACGGTTGATAAAGCCGATTATCGCCTGGCGCGAAATATATGTCCCGTCAACCCGGATCCGCTCCCGAAAATCAACCAGGTGCGGCGAGGTAAACAGCCCCGTTCTATACCCGGCTTGCTCCAGAATCGATGCCAGCATCGCGGAGCAGGAACCCTTGCCGTTGGTTCCGGCAAGATGCACCGTGGGGTATTGCTGCTGGGGCGATCCTATTGACTGAAGAAACTGCGTGATGTTTTCGAGTCCCAGTTTCATCCCGAAAAACTCTCGCGAGAGGATGAAACTCTCGGCCGCAGCGTAGGTGTGACGACGCATCACTGCCTCCACATGAAACGAAGCAGCCGAACGATCGTCTCGCGAAGATCCCGGCGGTGCACGATCTTGTCAAGGAAACCCTTGTCCTGAAAAAACTCCGATGACTGGAAGCCCTCGGGCAGATCCTGACCGATGGTTTGTTGAATCACCCGGGGACCGGCAAAACCGAGCAGCGCCTTCGGCTCGGCGATTATCACGTCGCCCAGGGAAGCGTACGACGCCATCACCCCGGCCGTCGTCGGGTTAGTCAGCACCGAAATATAGGGAATCTTCTTCTCTGCAAGGACCGCCAGCAGACCCGATGTTTTGGCCATCTGCATCAGCGAAAGGATGCCTTCCTGCATCCGCGCTCCGCCTGAGCAGGAGACAATCACCAGGGGGATATGGTGCTCAATGGCCCGCTCGATTGTCCGGGCTACTTTTTCGCCCACCACCGAACCCATCGAACCACCAATGAACGCAAAGTCCATAATGGCGAAGGAAATCCTGATACCGCCCATGGTCCCAATGCCCGTGATAAGCCCCTCGGTACCATGAGCCTTCTCGTTGGCGACCTTCAAACGGTCGGCATAGCGTTTGGAATCTTTGAACTTCAGCGGGTCCAGTGAGGCAAGGCCGGTGTCAAACACCTCCAGTTGGCCGTCGTCAAGCAGCATGCTGATGTATTTGCCCGACGGAATCCGAAAATGGTAGCTGCAACTGGGGCACACCCACAGCAACTGTTCCATCTTCTTGCCATATACGATTTCCCCACAGGACGGACACTTCGTCCACAGCCCCTCGGGGATATTTTTCTTTTCCTGGGAAACCAGTCCCGATTTTGATTTCCGAAACCATTCCATAGTATGTGTACCACCCTGGTTCAATCCAGGAAGCGCCCCATTATGAGGGCGTCCTCAATCGGATTCTGGTAGTAGTGAGCCTGCCGATCCCATTCCTCAAACCCAAGCCGTTTGTAAAATTCTACCGCGCCGGCGTTGCTGGGTCTGACTTCTAAAAACATGAGACGACATCTGTTCGCTCCTGCCTCGTCTAAAATATGGGTCAGAAGACGTTTAGCAACCGATTTTCTGCGATGCCCGGGGGCCACCGCCAGGTTCGTCAGGTGCGAATTCCCCCCCTCAAACTGATAACAGGCATATCCTATCAGCTCCTCACCAGCCTCCACCACCAGCGAATATGCCCCGTTGACCTCAAGAATCTGCTCAAACACCTCCAGAGGCCAGTCATCACTGAAGATTTCACGCTCCAGAGCCAGTATTTGCGGCAAATCGGCGACGGTCATCGGCCGGATTTCCACCGGATTGTC
>JAHIVM010000256.1 GCA_018816665.1 Candidatus Zixiibacteriota bacterium | reverse complement strand
GGATTGACGCAACAGCGACTCGGGCACCAGGATTTCATAGTCCTCGATATTGGCGTGGCGGCGTTTTAATACCGCCTCGACCAGCTTGGATACGGCCGGAACAAAGGTGAGATCGGTGACCGTGACGGTCAGTTGATCAATCTCGGCCGTGTTGTAAGCCAGTCCGCCGTCTTCATTCTCCGAACCGTGCCGCCGGTAGAAGCCACCCTGACTCTCTCCTGTGGGCACCCGTTCGAATTTCTTGACGGCCGTGGTGAACGGAATATACACATCCTCGTTGAGGTTTTTAAGTTCCAAACCTTCGACCTTACCGCGACCGATGTACTTGTCGGCCATCACTCCGACCACCGTGAAGTCAAGATCGCCGATCCGAACCACTTCGCCTATGGGGTTTGCGAAAGCAAACAGCTGGCGTTTGGCCTTGGCCCCAAGCACACACACCTGGGAATAGCTGGCGATGTCGCTGGGAGTCACGAACCGGCCGTACTCAACCTCGATGGACGATGAATACACGTAGTCGGGAACGGTGGCAACCACGCGCACCGGCGCTTCCTGGCCGCCGTAGAACACCGACGGTATCCCTTCGTATCGCTGGGGGACGACATTCTCTACCAGTTCACCAAAACGAGCGATATTCTCACCATCGTCCAGCGTCAGCCCCGGCGAACGAGCCAGCGACTCGTTGGCGCCGGGCGTTTCCTCCGGCACCTTGGCGTTGATGATAATGTTGTTGATACCCAGGATTGAAATCTGTTCCAGGGCTTCCTGCTTGGCGCCTTCGCCGATCGACAGCATGGCCACAACCGCCGCCACACCGATAATGACTCCCAGCATAGTGAGAAATGTCCGAAGCTTGTGTGCTCCCAGGGAGTCGAACGATATATGAAGTATGCGAGTATAGTCCATAAAAGGCTTGATTATCTGTTGCGCCCGCGACGCGGCGCTTTGCCGGCCCCGTTTGGTTGTCGGCCCTTGTTAAGTTCGGGTTCGGTGGCCCGGTCGCCCGGCAGCCCCGGTTCGTCGAGCGTAGGATCCACCAGGCAAATCTGCTCGTTGCCTTCCAGCCCGCTGAGAATTTCGATCTCCATGTCGGAGCGACGGCCTACCTCAACCTCGACTTGGTGTTTGTTCTTCAGATAAACCACCGTGGAACCTTCTTTTTCAAACACCGACTCCAGCGGCACCTTGACAACATCGGCGAGACGATCAACAACTATCCGACAGGAAGCCGACATGCCCGGTTTCAGTTCCTCGTCTTCCTCGTGGAAAGCGACTTCAACATCAAACACATTGATTTTGGAATTGTAATCCTTCTTGCGGGCCAGGGTGCCCTTTTTGACGACCACGCCCTCGTATGTCCGATCGGGGATGGCATCCAGGCTGATATACACCTGCTGGCCGGAGTCGACTTTGGCCGCATCAACTTCCGACACCGCACCTTTGACAATCATTTCCGACAAATCGGGCAGATTGATCAGCCCCTGCCCGGGCCAGGGGGAGTCACCCTCCTGCACCTTGCCCATATTGCCGCCTTTCCAGATTTCCAGATAGACTACCATACCCGGAATGGGCGCGTTGATGGTCATTTGCGCCAGTTCGCGCTGGGCCAGGGCCACTTTGTCCTGGGCGCGCTGAACCTCAAGCTCGGCTTTGGAGACATCGGAACTGATCTGATCCAGCTTCGCCTGGAAATTCAACTGGGCCAGTTCCAGCTCCAGGCGCGCTTCTTCGGCCAGCTTGGGCGCCTCATGTTTTTTCTCATCGTAATTGCGCTGCGCCCGCTGCATCTCCAGGCGCAGATTTTTGTCCTGGATCGTGTATTCCTGTTGCTGACGTTCCAGCGTGGCCTGGGCAATCTTGAGCGTCGACTGGTGGTCGGTCAGTTCGGCCATCTGTTCGGTAGCATCAAATTTAATGATCGGGTCGCCTTCTTTGGCCTGACTGCCTTCGGGAGCCATCCACGTTATCTGCAGACCGCGAATACGCGGTGCGGAGATCGTATAGGCGCGGGCGGCATCCACCGTTCCCGTGATTTTCTGGGAAATCATCAGTTCCCCGCGCATCGCCTGCGTTGTCGGCATATCATATGATTTGGTGAAAAGCGCGTTCACGCCCAGATATCCACCGAGAACTACTACAACCACGACAGCAAGATATATCCACTTCTTCACCGTATCACCTCAACACCTCTCATATTTGGACGGCCGTACTCTATTCTCTGAGTTGACCCATGCCCGTGAAACTTACACGATGCCTCATCGGTCCAATCTACGGAATCATCTATTCTACGCCACCGGTACCTGTTTGTTGCGCGCTTTCCTCGGGCAGTTTCCAACGCCGGTGCGTCCAGAGCCACTGGTCCGGGTACGTTGTGATACAATCCTCGAAAAACCGCGTGTAGGTTTCAGTCAGGTACCTGATATCCGCTTCCTCGTCCCCCGAACGCGGCGGATACAGTGGCTCCGCCGCCATGATCACATGATGATCGTGGCATTCGCGACGCAACACCATTGGAATGATGGGACAATCGCACCGCAGGGCAAACAGGGCCGGTCCCCGGGCGGTGGCGGCCGGACGGCCGAAAAAATCGGTTATGATGTTACCCGACGGTGAGTGCTGGTCACACGCGATGGGAACCACCCGATTGGCTTTCAGCGACTTGAATACACCCCGCACACCGGTATCGGTACGGATAACGCCCGCTCCCATACAGGTGCGGAACTCGGTGATCATCCTGTCTACCAACGGATTGTGCTGCGTGGCCACCAGCAGATCGGTGGGATAACCGGCGGCCGCAGGCCAGGCTCCCAGCATCTCCCAGTTGCCGAAATGAGGAATCGCCATAACAGCTCCGCGCCCCTCGGCAAGAGCCTTTTCGAGGGCTTCCTGTCCATGAGGCTCGATCATCCGCAGCAGGTCTTTGGGCCGGGTTTTTCCGAACCGGGCATACTCCAGCATCATGCGCCCGATATTGCGAAACACCTCGCGCACGATCTCGCTCAACTCGGTATCGGTGTAGCTGTCGCCGAGGGCATGCTTGAGGTTGTCGAAGGCTATCTCACGACGGCCCTTCATGATACCGTGAGCCATCGACCCCAGAGCCACCCCCACTCGTTCGGCCCCGCGCGGTGTGAAAGAACGGGCAATAGACCGCCCCAGCAAAGCGGCGGCATATTCAATACGATGACCTACTGTCGCCATGGCTCGTCGTCATCCGGCTGCTCCGGATTGTCGGAATCGCCGTAATCAAAGTCGGTTGAGGCGTACTTTTCCTCCTCATCCCACTTTTTGTAGTAGTCTTTCCGCTTCCTGT
>JAHIVM010000255.1 GCA_018816665.1 Candidatus Zixiibacteriota bacterium | reverse complement strand
GCCCATTCGGTTTCGTTGTCCTGCCGGGCCAGCATCAACGCGTGCAGCAATCCCATACCTACATGACCAAACGCAAACATGGTGATGTTGTGTCGATCACCCAGTTCGTGACAGTAGGCGACTATCTCCGGCAGGGCTGATATGGGGAACGCAACATCATTACGCAATATGCTGTAGCCCGGTTTGAAGTGTTTGACGGCATCGGTCGCCCAGTGGCGAATCTCCCACGGGCGGAGTCCCTCAGCCAGGGTCAGGGGGGAGGCATCCAACTCCTCGCATACCGACGCAGCCAGTTCGCTGTTGGCGTCCAGCACGGCCTCGGGGCCATGAAACTCCAGAAACACCATCGGGGATTCCTGCAAACCGTATCCCTTTAGTTTGTTCAGGGCAACAACCAGGTGTCGGTCCAGGAATTCTATGGCTGCTATGTCAAGGCCGTACCGTCGCATTTCCGAAACCGCCTGTGCGGCGGCGGTGTCCGACGGAAACACCCAGGCCGATTGACGGCGACCCTCGGGCAGACCGGCCAGCCTGAGAGTGATTGACGTGACAACGGCCAGGGTGCCTTCGGATCCGGCAACCAGGTCCACCAGATTATAGCCGCTGGAGCGCTTGACGGCTCGACTGCCGATGGTCAGCACTTCACCCTCGCCGGTGACTATCTCCAGGGCCAGTACGTACTCGCGAGTACCGCCGTACTTGACGGAATAAATCCCACTGGCATTGGTCGACACCATACCACCAACCGTGGCAATGTCTCCGGAGCCGCCGGGCGACGGAGGAAAAAACAACCCCTCACGTTTCAGGCGTTCGTTCAAATGATCATAAATGATGCCCGGCTCAACCTGCACCTGGAGATCATCGGTCCAGAGATTCAGCACCCGGGTCATGCGGCTGACATCCAGTACGATGCCTCCGGCCGAGGGAATAGTCGAACCCTCAAGAGCGCTGCCCGCGCCTCGGGTTGTCAGCGGTGTGTGCGTGTCCGCACAGAGCTTGACAACGTCGGCCACCTGCCGCGAGTTTTGAGGCCACACGACGGCCAACGGCATAACCGGCGGCAGCGTGGACTCATCATGTGACGCTACATCAAGCTGGCTGACCTGGGTGCTGATTGCATCGGGAGGCAGGATGCCGTTGAGTGTTTCAAGAATGCTCATGTGTTTTCGTACCTTTGTGGGCCTCGGGCTTATTCGCCAATGAGTTCCCTTGCTGTGCTCAAGAGTACAATTTATCATTTCCTGACAGAAATACAAGCGGCTATCGACGGTGCCCGATGACGTCCGTCTGCCAGAAAAAACCCGTGGAGACCGAAAAGTCGCCACGGGCGTATAGGGCGCGCGGAGCGCCTTATTTTTTCAGGAAGGGGTGAGAATCGGCCGTTTTCCCGGTTGGCGTGGCCTTGCGAATGCCCTGGGCCAGTTCAATCGACGGCCGTGCGTCTTCCAGGCCAAAGCCGCCGCCGGAGAGAACATCCCGGTAAATCTCCGTATGCAGGTCGGTAAAACCGCCGGAGAACTCTATTTCTGAACCATCGTATGTGATGGAGCGAAACGTGGTCTGCTGAGTTTGGTCGACCTCGGCCGGCAAATCATCGCGATCAATCGACAGAAACCACTTCACCCTGGCGTTTTCCAGCTCGATGAAACCGCAGGTTTTGTGCGGGTCGGCATGATGAACCTCGCTTCCCTGTACGGGACCAAACAGCCAGATCAGCATGTCAAAAAAGTGAATGCCGATATTGGTGGCCAGGCCGCCGGAACGCTCCAGCTGACCCTTCCAGGAGACAAGGTACCAGTTGCCGCGCGAGGTAATGTAGGTCAACACCACCTCGTGTTTTCTGCCGAGTCTCTTTTCGTTGTCCAGCTTCTTTTTCAAAGCGATCAGTGACGGATGCACTCGTAACTGAAGGACGGTGTTGATTTTGCCTTCGCTTTCCGACTCCAGCTCAGCCAGGGCATCGACATTCCACGGATTGAGGACCAGCGGTTTTTCGCAGATGGCGTCGGCACCAATACGCAGCGCAAATCGAACGTGAGCGTCGTGCAGATAGTTGGGCGAACAGATAGAGACGTAGTGGACGCGCTTGTCATCGCCCATCCGACGCAGCTTTTCTATATGACGGTCAAACCGTTCGAATTCGGTAAAAAACGCCACGTGCTGAAAGTAACGATCCAGAATGCCCACCGAATCTGAAGGGTCAGCTGCGGCGACCAGCGTATTGCCGGTATCTTTAATGGCTTTCAGGTGCCTCGGAGCAACATAACCGGCGGCCCCGGTGATAGCGAAGTTCTTAGACATATAGTCTCCGTTGGAATCTGTCTTATCCCACAGGTGTCGGATTCACCGACCGAGCGCCCAATATACTCCGGCCGCGGCGTTTCGGCAAACGCAATATGTGATCCCGGTTTGTCGGGGCGCCTATTCGGCTCTCAGAGCCTCCATCGGATCCACCCGGGCCGCCCGGGCAGCCGGGTAGTAACCGGCAATGAGACTGACGGCCAGCCCGAAGCTGAAGGCAATCGCCACCAGCCATAGCGGGAGGGCGAAAATGTCAACGGGGTCCAGGCCCTTGCTTTCCATCACCGCCTGGGCGATAGCGGAGGCAATCCGGGCAATGGTCCAGCCAAAGAGTATCCCGGAAGCTGAACCCAGAGCGCCAATCACCCCCGATTCGGCAAGGAACAGCCACCGTATTGAGGATTCGTCGGCGCCCAGCGACTTCAACACGCCAATTTCACGACGTCGCTCGATAATCGACATCAACATGGTATTGACAATGCCCAGGGATGCGGTTACCAGTGCGATCAGGCCAACCATGGCCAGGGCCATGTTAAAATAGATAAACGCCTGCTGAATCTCCTCAAACTCCTCGGCGAAACTGAAAGCCCGGTAGCCGAGAGCCTCCACGGAGTCCTTGATGGGACCGAAGGGGACGGTGGGGTCAAGGTCAAGAGTGATCTGCGGATACGTTTTGTAGGAAATCTCTCCCTCTTCAGGAAAGAGAGAGCCGCTGGATAGCGCGGCATAAAAGTCGGTGATGTCACCGGTGAAGCCGCCGGTGCTGAAGCGGATGGCGGAGTGAGTCGGAATGATTAGGTCACGTCCGCGACGCATGCCGCCGTGGCCGACATGGTACACGCCACAGATTTCGAGGGTGTCCTCTATCAGCGCTCGATGTTGCAGGAAGCCGGTGGTGAAGCGTTTGAGGGCTTCGTTGATCCCCGTGTAGACCAACCGACGTCCATATCGCTCATCATCAAACAGCGAGTCAAAATCCAGCCGGGAAAACTCCTCCCGCACCCGATCACCAACCCCCTGAGCAAGATACGCCAATCCGCTATCCACGCGTGCCTGGCTCACCGAAACGCGCATGGTTCGGCCGATTGCCGACTCGACACTGTCAATACCCAGCCCCCTCAGGAAATCTCTGTCGACCATGACCTGACGGGCGCTATCGCTGGATATGGCCGTACCGGCTTCAAGTTGCGAAAACATGCCGGTCGACAGCGCCACAGCCGGCAACCCCTGAGCCTCCCGCGTGACCACGGTATCGTTAAAAGCCACCGTGACCTCGAACGCATCGAGGGGGAAGGCCAGATTGACGCCAGGAATCTCAGACAGGAGCACCAGGGTTTCGTTGTCCAGGACAGCCGGCTCAGTCGTGTCACCGTCACTGGCCCGTCTCTCACTCACCTGCATAGTGGTGAAAAGGCCCAGCCGAGTGTACTGCTCGGTTATGAACTTCTGATTTCCGGCGCCAAAGGACAGCATAGAAACAAACGCCGCAATGGCTATGACAACGCCCGATATTGTCAGGAATGACCGCAACTTCATGCGCCAAAGGTTACCCAGGGAGACCGTTACGAGATCGCGGAAGGTCATGATTGTACCTCCCCGGTCTCGGTAACCACCCGACCGTAGCTCAGCCGTACCAGCCGGTGAGCATGCTTGCGGGCCAGCGCCATATCATGTGTTACCAGAACGATTGTCAGTCCTCGACCGGACAATTCATCGAACAGCGATGCCACCTGGGCCGAGTTTTCCTCATCCAGATTACCCGTTGGCTCATCGGCGAATAGAATATCGGGCTGCTTGGCCAGGGCGCGGGCGAGAGCGACCCGTTGCTGCTCTCCGCCGGAAAGGTCGGCCGGGCGATGGTCTATGCGGTCGCCGAGTCCCAGACGGTCGAGCATGTCTCCGGCGATCCGACGGCGTTCCCGGTACGGAGTCTGGTTGAAGTACAGGCCCATCTCGACGTTTCTCAGGGCGGTGTAGTGCGGAATCAGGTTGAACGACTGGAACACCACGCCAACCCGGTTGGCCCGGTAGGCGGCAAGTTCTTTGCGCGAAAGCGATTGCAGCGAAATACCGTCAACTTCCAGCACGCCCGAGGTCGGTGTGTCCAATCCGGCCAGCAGGGCGAGCAGCGTCGACTTGCCGGAACCCGAGGAACCGACAATGGCCGCAAATTCGCCCTTTTTCACTTCAATGTCGACGCCGTCGACGGCCTTGACCGTCTGTGGACCGCGTCGGTAGAAACGACAGATATCAATCGTCCTGAGAGTAATGTCTGATGTCAAGAGTACTCCCTGGTGGGCGGGGTTCGTGTTTTGGTGCCCTGCGCGGGCATCCTAATAGAATAGACGGTCATTGTCCAGCAATGGTTGCGGACCGGGCAGAGAATCCATTTGACCCCGGATTGGGCAGGTTTTATTATGCCGGGCAGGAATCTGTCACACAAAAAGCGAGGTTGAGATGAAAGAACTGGTCCTTCGGCTGCTGCCGGAAATCGAGGAGATCAAAGACGCGGGCACAAAGGACAAGGTCATTGCCTGCTGGGCGGAAGCAATTGAATTTCGTGGCTGGACCGAAGAGCTGTTGCGCAACATCCCCTTTACGCTGCTGGCGGAAAATGTTGAGATCATGTTTATCGATCACGTCCGCGCAGTCTGCTCTATGTGTATCGCCTGTGACGATGTCCTGAACAAGTATCACGGCCGCAAGAAGACGCCGATAGATCGCGATCATCTTGTGGCCGGTGCCTTGCTGGCCGATGTCGGCAAGCTGCTGGAGTTTGAAATAATCGATGGTAAACCTGTCAAGTCGGTGTATGGAAAGCACATTCGCCACCCGTTCAGTGGCGTCGGCCTGGCCTTCAAGCATGGGTTGCCGTCCGAGGTCATGCACATTATCGCTACCCATTCCAAAGAGGGCGTGGGAGAGAAACGCAGCCCGGAGAGCATCATTTTCCATCACGCGGACTTTATTGATTTTGAGTTGGTGAAATAGCTATGGCACAAAATCTGGTAGAAAAAATCGCCCAGCAATTCGCGGTTGGCCTTGACGACGGTCACATCGTTAAAAGCGGCGACTATCTGTCCGTCCGTCCTGCGCACGTGATGACCCACGATAACAGCGGTGCCGTCATCCCCAAATTCAACGGCATCGGGGCCACCAAAATCGCCAATCCCCGCCAGGTGGTGTTTACCCTGGACCACAATGTTCAGGATACGAGCGTCACAAATTTGAAAAAGTATGCCGGGATCGAGGCCTTCGCCAAACAGAAGGGCATAGATTTTTATCCCGCCGGGCGTGGAATCGGTCATCAGATCATGTGCGAAGAGGGATACGCCTGGCCGGGCACCATGGTTGTAGCCTCGGACAGCCACTCCAACATGTATGGCGGGCTGGGTTGTCTGGGAACGCCTATTGTGCGCACCGATGCCGCCGCTATCTGGGCGACCGGTCGCACCTGGTGGCAGGTTCCGCCGGTGGCCCGGGTGGAATTGACCGGTGAGCTGCACGAGGCCGCCACCGGCAAGGATGTTATTATTTCGCTGTGCGGGCACTTCAACAATGACGAGGTTCTGAATCACGCCGTGGAATTCTGCGGCGACGGCGTCGACCAGTTGTC
>JAHIVM010000254.1 GCA_018816665.1 Candidatus Zixiibacteriota bacterium | reverse complement strand
CGTATGGATCGATGCGGCCGGTACCGAACCGCCGATTACCGATCCGATCACCAGTGAGTGGACCTTCTCCGAGGGTTCGCCCAACGGTGGTAATATTGCCATGTACGTTGAAGCCGCGGCCGAGGACCTTCTGGATGTGAACCGCATCCAGGTCCAGGTGGTGGGTAATGGCACGCAGAACATCGTGACGGGTCTGTCCGGTCTCACGGGCGGTACTGCGGCGCCGGTACATATCACCCTGCTCTCGGCGCTCGCCGAAGGCGGATACACGTTCCAGATTCGCGCCCGTGACGGCGTGGGCAACTGGTCCGACTGGGTGGATGTTGAATTCACCTTCAATATGGACCACACCGGACCGACTGTCGCCAACCTGACGGTGGTGGATTCCGATGGTTGCGCTCAGGCGGGCTGGACGAGCAACGCGCTCGTGGATGTAAGCTGGGATTCCGATGGAACTGCGTACAAGCACGAGTTCTACTCGACCGGCTGGGAAGGTCAGCTGGATTATGCCAACCCGACCACCTATACGTTCCCGGCTACCGAAGGCAGCCACAACCTGTGGGTACGGCAGTTTGACCGGTATGGTAACCAGGGACCGCAGACCGGTCCGGTGGCGACCATACTGGATACAACCGCTCCCACGCCGTCCGCTGCCTGGTTGGTCAGCAACCCGACGCCGGCCAAGGTCAATACCGCGAGTATTGTGGGTGACTTCAATATGGACGTGGCCAACGGCACCGTTGAGTTCAATTTCAACGAAAATCCGGCGTTGCTGGTGTGTGGTGATGCGGGCTGGGCGGCGGCGCCTCCGGGCACTCGTCCGTTCCCGATCACGCTTACGAGCGGTGACGGTCTCAAAACCGTCTACTTCGGCTCGATGGACGCGGCCGGTAACATCGGTACGACCTCGGCCCAGATTACTCTGGATACCGAAGCCCCCGACTTCACCGCCTTTGCCGTGGCCGATCAGAACGGTGATCCCTGCAGTGACTCCTGGACGATCAATGTGACGTTCGAGTGGACGGCCACTGATCTGGGTGACGTTGGTCTGGCGATGACGTCGACCGGACCTTACGTATACACTGATATCAGTGCCCAGACCTCGCCGTACACGATGGCGTACACTATCTCCGGTGGTACCTGCAACGCCATGAACACGGTCTACGCTGTGCTGCGCGATGACATCATGAATGTCGGGACGGAAATGTCCGACGGTATTGTTGTCGACTGCGCGGTACCAACTGCCGGGACCATGGCTCTCAACGGTGGTTTCTCATGGTCCGCCAGTGCAGTGGTTGATGTTGCACTCAGCGGGATGGACATGGATATCACCGAGGTATGGACAACCGAAACCAGCGGTGACTACACAGGGGCGTCCTGGCAGGCGTTTGATCCGGGTACACCGAACTTCCCGTATGACTTCGGGACACCGGCTGAGAACACAAACACGTACCTGTATTTGCAGGCCCGTGACTGTGCCGGTCGAGTCAGTGGTGAAGTTAACGACTGGGTACGTTTTGACCTGACCGATCCGGTGGTTGCCGATGTTGAAATCAATGGTGGTGCGACGCTCACGAATAACGCCACTATTTCGGTCGACTTCACGTTGACTGAGGACAACCCGGTAACCGTGTATGTTTCCGAGGCTTCGGATATGACCGGAGCGACATCGTATGCTGTCGGCGCGCCGTACTCCTTTGTGCTGCCGGCCGGTGACGGTGCTCGCACGGTGTATGTCCAGGTTGAGGATATAGTTGGACGTCTGTCGAACATCGGTTCGGCAACAATTGAACTCGATCAGACCGCGCCGGCCGCGGGTGTCTTCGTGGTGACCTCAGGTAATCCTCTAGCCGCTCCCGGTTATACGAATTCCCTGACGGGTAACACGTATGCGTTTACCCCGGCCGACGCGGATGTTGACGAGATTCTTATCCGCAATATGGACAACAGCGGGTCGCTCGGCTGGATGACGGTATCGGGTTCCTACCCGGAGACCGGCGCCCTGGCCGCTCTGGCTCCTGCCGGTGCCGGCACGAAGACGGTTGAGTGGTACTACCGCGATCTGGCCAACAACCAGAGCGGTCCGTTCTACGCGACTATCGACTTCAATTCGGCGGCGCCTGCTCCGCCGGCCATGGGTACTGCCGTTGGCGTACCGGGCGGCTCCCTTGACATTTCGTGGGGTGCCGTAACGGACGCCTATAAGTACAAACTGCGGTACACCTTCACGGGTCAGTATCCGCAGTACACTGACGGTGTGGCGCCGCATGCCCTGCTTCAGACACAGGGTATCACGATGGCCACGGTAGATGCTCCGGCGACCAGCTATGAGTTCATGGACGGTCCTCCGGACATTTACAGCGTGTCTATCTGGACCCTGAGTCTGCACGGTGTGATGTCCGCGACCTGCAATACGGATGTCATCTCGGGCAACTACTACCTTGGTGACTTCAAAACTGCCGACGAGGATCCGCCGGTGCCTAACGGCTGCCTTGAGTTCGGCGGTGAGTTTGGTGCCCTGGCGGCGTGTTACAACACGGCCGAAGGCGATACGTACTTCAACGCCTATCTGGATATCGCACCGACAGTCGACGGTACGGTTGAGGGATATGTGATACCGGACGATTCGGTTAATTTCGATGACCTGGTATTTTTCTCGCTGAACTACCGTGACTATCGCTGCCGCAACGGCGGTATCGTGCACGGTGGCGAAGTGCCGCTGAAGGTACGTCCGTCGTCCGACGCTGCCATGACAGTTGAAGTTCCGGCGAGCGCTGCTCGGGGAGCGGTGTTCACAGTTCCGGTGCAGCTGAATGATGGCGCGGGCATTCTCGGCTACCATGTTGGTCTGTCGTATGACGCGTCGGCTCTGGAAGTGCTGTCGGTTACCGCGGGCGAAGCCTGTCCGGATACTGATAACAGCTTCCTGCATTACGACGTGAGATCATCGTATCTCGATATCAGCAGCGTAGTGCTGGGTGATGTTGATTACGGCCGGGGCGACATTGCGCTGATCACGGTGCGGTCGCTTGTGGAAGGTCCGATTGAGATGGAAGCGTCTCAGGTGGACATCCGCGACATGGCCGGTCAGCAGGCGGATGTTGCTTTCAGCATCCACACCTCGCTGCCGCTGCCGACGGCCTTTACGCTGTCACAGAACTATCCGAACCCGTTCAACCCGACCACGAACATCGACCTGGCGTTGCCGGTGGCCAGCGACTACAAGCTGACTATCTACAACATGCTCGGCCAGGAAGTCGAATCGTTTGACGGTTTTGCGGAAGCCGGATACAAAACCTTAACCTGGGATGCTTCTCGACAGGCTTCCGGTATCTACCTGTACAGGGTGAAGGCGGGCAACTTCACCGCGACCCGGAAGATGATCCTGCTCAAGTAGTACCTCGGTGGGTAAGACGGGACGGGGGGCGCAAAGCCCCCCCTCCCAATTGCCCGCAACAGTCCGCATCCCTTTGGAGGAATGATGTCTACTTCAAAAATGTCTTACCCGACCCTCGTGTTACTCCTTGCATTCCTGCTCATGCACACGACGGTAGCCAAGGCTCAGAGAGTATTCCTGGATCCCGACACGGTGTATATTACCACCGGCGTCGGTACCGAATTCGACCTGGAACTGAAGGTTGACGAAGATGTCGCCAGTCTGAAAACGTTTGTATTCCATGTCAGGTTCGATCCCGCCCGTATGGATACGGTGCTGGTCGACGAGGGTCCGCTGCTGCCATCGGCGGGCGCCACGACAGTGTTTCATTCCTATATTGTAGGCGACAGTGTGCTGCAAATCGAGGGACTCATTCTCGGTGCGGGTATCGATGTCTCCGGTCCCGGTGTGCTCGCTTACCTTCGTGTCCGTGCCCTGGATACGGGGGTGCTGGACATGGGGGTAATCGGTCACCAGTTGCGTGATGTCGCCAACACGCTGTATCCCAGCGACTCCGGAGGAGCGGTGGCACTGGTCAATGTTCCGCCGTCGCCGTTTGACCTGCTGTCACCGGGTGGCGGGGAACTGATATCGGGTTTTCCCGGAGATTTCTTTGACCTGGTCTGGCAGGCGACGGCGTCAACATATCCCGGCGAGACCGTTACCTACACCCTGGACTACGGGACCTCACCCGTTTTCGCGCCCACGCAGACAACCACGCTGACAGGTCTGACGGATACAACCCATACGCTGTATGTGGATGATCTGGAGAACGGAACCTACTACTGGCGGGTAACGGCTGTCGGCAGCCTGCACGGGTTCACGATGCTTTCCAACCCGGGGATGGGTGATTTTGATTTTCAATACGGGCTGGTGGAACCCGAGGCCTTTGACCTGCTGGCGCCCGATCACGGTGTGCTGATTGACATTGTGGATCGGGACTCAATGTTTTTTGACTGGGAGGACGCCGTCAGTATCATCCCTGGTGACACGCTTGAGTACCATATGTACATGGGTCCCAGCTCCACTGATACACTCAGTGCCGTCATAAAGGCCGTGACGGAGATCGATTCCGATGTCGCAGTGCCGATCGACTCCACCTCGGTGCCGCTCGGGGAGATGCAGTACTGGCGCGTCAATGCCGTGAACACGTATGACCTGAATCGATGGTCCACCAGTACCCGCTCGCTGATGTTTTACAAATTGTGCGATCTTGATAATAGCGGGGGACGCGACGTTGGCGATCTAACGCTCATGATAAGCTTCTTGTTCATCACGTTCGATCCGCCCGACCCGCTGATTGCGGCGAATTGCGATTGTGAAGGACAGGTCGACGTGGGGGATCTGACGATGTTGATTGACCATTTGTTTGTGACCTTTGCACCGATAGAACCGTGTCGATGATAGAGATTTTGGTTGGCATCGGTAGTAGGTCATCCGGGAGAGTCAGACCTGAGAAGGCCCGGGGACAGTGGGGAGGATCTGAGACCAACGGCGTGATTGCGGGTTGGCTGGCGGCCGGGACCATACATGCGGAGGAAACGCCGGTCATTCCGGTCGGCCCGGGTCAATTGCGTCACACGGGCAGCAGGGGCTCCCGAAACCTTCTGGTGTGCTCATGTTTCGGGATCCCTGCTGTCACACGCGGGGTCCTTCCCGGTGTTCGCGGTGTGCAACCCTTTGGGGTTTGGGAGGTCAGAGACAGGAGCAGTCGGCACCTCCGGGCCCCGTACCGGGCGGGGTTGAAATCGCGACACTTTATGTCGTGCTTAGATAGTAAACACGAGAAAAAACTACATTGAATATGTTGACGAATGCGTACCAAGGCGTTAACTTTAGATGCGACGAGGGCTGTTGTGCAGGTTCCATGCCGGTAGTTTCCTGGCCCCCCCCCTACCGCAACCTGCCGCGCCCTCGGAGCTTTTTTTAGGCAGCAGGGCCATTCCCACCTCCACCCCCTTTGTGCTAGGAACAATATACAACGCGGTCCTGCCACTTTGTGGCAGTATGCGTTCAACTTTTTTCAAAAAAATGATCTGGACGGGTGCCGTTTTCTGGCGTACCTTGAGTTGTCGCGTGAAACGGGTCATCTTCAACCAAAAAATACGACTTGTGAACACTCCGCAATCAAAACGGTATGATATCTCTAACTTGTTGTCCGAAACAAGCTTCTGTCAGACATGGCAGGCCAGAAATCGGGCTGCCGGGCGGACGTGTTTGCTGAAGATAACACCCACGGGTGACGCCACCGATGTGGCAGTGGCCCGGGGTCTGCTCAAACAATCTTATGTCAACCAGCAACGGCTTCGCAGTTCCAGAATCATCACAGCCATTGACAGGTTTTCGGAGTCCGGCCGTCTCCTGGTGGAGTATCCTTTTCTGAATCCGGAGCGATGGAGTCCGTTGACCGATGAGATGTTGGCTCGTGATTTTGTCTCATTGGTATCGGCGATGTGCGTACTGACAGACCTTCTCCATCTGCACAAACTGGTGCATTGCGATCTCAAGTTGAGCAATTTCATGGTGCGGGTCGGTGGTGATATGTCGGACGTGGCGATGATCGACCTGGATTTCCTGAGTCAGGACGGTACCCGTCCGCAGGCCCGAGTTTTCGGTACGGAGCACCATATCGCCCCGGAGATTCTGGCGAATGATCGAATCACTCTGCAGTCCGACAACTACTCTCTTGGAGTCTCTCTAGGGGATTTTTTGGAGCGACATCCGGATCTTGAGGGGGGATTGCGACGGACCGCCTCGGCTCTGGTGGAGATGCTTCTGCATCAGGACTATGCGCAACGCCCCCGGTTCATGATCTCCGCCCTGACCAGGAGCGGCCTGATAGATGATAGATCGGCCCGGTTGCTGGATCGCCGGTTATTTGGTTTGTGGATGATGTCGCTTTTTCGTCACGAGTCGGGATGGCATCTGAATTCGGTCGAGGCTCTGGGATCACTGATTCGTGAGCAGGCCCAAATCCTGGGGGAGCAGGACGATCTGATCCGCGAGTATGTCGATTCTTTTCTACGGGACCGGCGAACGACGTTTCGCAATTGGTGCGCCGTGCTCAAGGATGTGCCATTGGAACGATTGGAGGAATTCTGGTCGCTGGAGCCCGATGATACCCATTTGCTGACGTTGTACGGCGGGGATTCGGGCGCGGAGATGGCGGATGTGATGAACGACGTTCGTCGGTATCGCGAGGAGGGACGCTTTGAAAAGGCCTATATCGTGTTGCGTTCAGCGGCCGAACGCGTGGGGAATGTAATTTCCGGAGACATGGGTCGGGCGGTGCAGGAGGGGTTGAGTGATCTCGCTTTTGGATTGAGTCGGTACAAGGACGCCGAGAGGCATTTTGTCGCGCTTCTGGACCTGCAGGAGCCTGGTTCGCGCGTTCGCGGCCGGACCATAGAGACCTATCTGAAGGTTTTGGTGCAGTTGCGCCGGTTCGACGATATCCAGAACCTGCTGCCGCGTTTTCTGGATGAGTTCAAGGCGGATCGAGAGTTTGTACAGCGGTTCCGGCGTGTTGAGGGATGGGTGCACAGGACGCAGGGGAGGCCTGCCGAAGCAATCCCGATATTCCGGCAGATTGTGGACGAGGCCCGGCGGCTGGCCCTGGACGATCTGGAGTTGCTGGCCCTGTATAATCTCGGGACAACCCTGGGGGATCAGGGTGAGTTCACGCAGGCGGAAGCGGTGAATGAAGAATGCCTGGACCTTATCGAGCATAAAGCCCTGGACGATGTTGCTGTGCCGGTGTTGTCCGGCGTCAGCTTTCTGTTTTTCGAAATGGGTGAGTATCGTCGATCGCTCAAGGTGGCTCTGGAAGCCGCTCGTTTGTCCGATCGACCGGAGCGGCGAACCTGGTTCGGCGGAGCGTGTTTCGGAGTCATCTCTGCCAGTGTGCGTTTGGGACAATTCGCCAATGCGCGAAAGTGGTTGAAGCGGTATCAGCAGAGCCGGGTACGATCCGGCGGTCAGTTTGCGATCCTCGCCCAGTTCAATAATACAGCCTTCATCAGTCGGTATGAAGGGAACATATCAGGTGCCGTTGAGTGCTGGCAGCGGATCTGTGAGCTGTCCGAGAGCACTCAGAATACGGTGTTTCTGGGGGCGGCACATTTCAATCTGGCTGAGATAGCTGCCATGCGGGGCGATGCCGACATGAGCGCCACTCATCTGCGAGCGGCTCACGATTCTTTCAAGCCGGCTGGTCGCACGGCGCGACTGACAGAGGTGGAAGCGGTGGCCTGGTTGCGGGGACGCTATTGTCTGGATCAGCCCGATCTGCCGGAGCTGCGACGTATTGCTCGAGCCCTGACCGGGTGCAAGCATCGATATTATGCCACGGTGTGTGTCTTTTACGCCATAGTGAACGCCGATCCGGAAGAACTGCCTGAGATTGTGGAACTGGGCCGTCCGTTGCGCAAGACCTGGGATCAGTCCGGTCCGCCGTTGTTCGAAGCGACGCGACTGCTCCACGACTACCTCGAGGAGAATCTTTTCGATGAGCCTATCCCGGTAGAGATATGGAAGCAGGTCTTTTCGATTCTGTCCGATGCGAATTTCTATTTTGAGGCCATGCTTGTTGGTCTGAGGATAGCTCAGATTTACAATGAGCAGACCAAGGTTTCACCCTGCAGGAAGTTTCTACAGCAGGCACTCGTACTGGCCGAGGCGCTGCCGAACCCGCGGTACATACAGCAGATAGGGGAGCAGCTGCTCACCCAAAGTCGTTCATCGGATTTTGATTCCCGCCTGGTGGAGTCGTTCCACGGTGTTTCCCTTGTTCTGAGGAACATAGACAACTATCGGGAGGCGTTGCGCGAGCTTGTACAGTTCGCAGTAGACCAGACGGGGGCCGAGCGGGGCGTTCTGTTACTGCGGCACAAAGAGACGGGTAAGCTGCAGGTGGCTGCCTCGCTGAATTGCGACGATCAGAGCCTGGACGATATTTCGGATTTCAGCACGAGCATCCCGATGCTGTCTTTTTCGCGGGAAGAGGCGGTGCTTATTTCCGACGCCGGTGTTGACGTGCGAACGCGCGAGTATGTGAGTATCATTCGCCACAACATCAAATCGGTGACCTGCGTGCCGTTGATGGATGGGGACATTGCGGTTGGCGTATTGTATCTGGATCACCACCGAATTCCGGCCTTGTTTGACGACAGCGATATCACGTATATCAGGGCCATTGCGAATTTCATCGGATCTGTTCTGACGACTGTCAAGGACTACCGGAGTCTTTTCCTTTCCAACCGCCAGGCGATGCAGGATCTGGCGGATCTTGGTCAGGGTCCGCAGTTCCTCACCCAGGATGCGACCATTCGCAGAATTCTGCAGAAGATCCCCCAAATCGCGGCGTCGTCGACCAGTGTGCTGGTGACTGGCGAAAGCGGTACGGGAAAGGATCTTCTCTGTCGAATGATCCACGAGTATAGCACACGATCGGGGGAGCCATTCGAAACATTGAATTGCTCGGCAATCGCCGATTCGCTCATCGAGGCCGAGTTGTTTGGTGTTGCTCACGGTGTGGCGACCGGGGTGACCGAACGCGAGGGGCGCTTCGTGGCGGCCAATGGCGGCACGATGTTTCTGGACGAGATCGGTGACATGCCCTTGAAAATTCAGGCGAAGGTGCTTCATGTGATTGAGCACGGAGATATCCAGCGCGTGGGCACTTCGCAGACGCGCAAGGTTGACATTCGTTTTATCTCTGCCACGAATCGCGATCTTGACTCGATGAGGAAAGAGGGCACCTTCCGCACAGACCTTTACCATCGCATTTGCACCATTTCGATCAACATACCACCGTTGCGGGAGCGGTTGGGAGACGTTGCGCTTCTCCGGGACCACTTTCTGACCGTATTCTCGAAAGGCAAAAAGGCACCCCGCTTCACACCTAACGCGTTGCGGGTGCTTGACGCTTACCGGTGGGAGGGCAATGTTCGAGAGCTCAGGAACTTCATAGAAGGCTGCTGTATTCTGAATGCGGGGCAGACTGTTCATGCCTCGATGTTGCCTGACTACATGCAGATACAGGCCGTATCAAGTTCCCGCGCCCGGAAGATAGGCGAGTATGCCGAGAAGGAACGGATGATCAAGGCGCTCGACGAGAACGACTGGGTCGTCAGCCGATCGGCGAAGTCGATTGGAATGAAAGTGACAACGTTTCGCAGAAAAATGATAAAGTATAGTATTCGTCGCCCCCGCTAATCTGTAATGGGCGTACTAATGTTCCACGTGACCGCCTGTGGCCAGTCGGGCGGATTCTCGTAATTACCTGATTCTGAACACGTTACTAAAGCCACTGGTCGTCTGCAGCCCAAAAACCGGTCAAAAGTGGATCGTTAACGTCCACGTATCGACGCCCGTAACCTTCTGTTCCACAAGTAGATAGGCCGGTCCTGTCGCCGCCTGTGCGGATGGCATGCTGTTTGTCTTACCTCCCTGGAGTTTATCAACCCTAAACATACACGGAGGTCGGAGATGAATAGGAAACCTTTGCTGACGCTGGTTGCCGGATATCTGGTTGTGATCGTGCTTGTCGTCTTTGCCGGTGGTTTTGGCGCGCCGACAGCCGTTCTGGCAGATGGCATGGGTGGAGAGAGTGAGATTGGCTTGACACCTCCGGATTCGACTCCGGGTGACACGACCAGTGGTACCGGCATGGTGTATGTGGATCCGGATATGGAGTCCGGACTGATGGGCGATCTTGCTACCGCCTTGAGTGCTTTTGGTCTCGCGTTTCTATGCATGTAACTTTGATTATCAGTGGCGGGAGGATACAGGTCCTCCCGCTTGATTCAGGGAGGAAATCATGTCCAAGCTTGCGAAGATGCTCCAACTAATAAACCTGCTGAATCGTCGCCAGGTCGTCACTCTCGACATGATTCGGGAGACCTGTGATTTGCCGGAACGCACGGCGTACCGCTACCTGAACCGGGTATCCGAGGCGGATGTGCCGGTGTATTACGACCGGGAGTTGAAGGGCTATTGCCTGTCCCGGTCGAACAATGTTAATCTTGACGGCATGTCTATGGACGAAGCGGTCGTTCTGGTTGTGGCGCTCACGCTGCTGGCTCGACGAGTGAACTCCAAATACGCCGACACAATTCATAAGCTAACGTCGAAGATCTGCGTGCGGCAGGCGTTTCCGGTCGAGAAAGTCACCCGGATAGTGGACATGGTTCAGGCTGATTCCGATCACAGTGATGATCTATCAGAATTCCTCTCCACCATTCTCATCCAGATTGCCATGCAGTCAAACCGTCGCGTTAGTCTGGAGATGAAAGGAATGGGGGCGGGGGAGGCGGCCTGTCGCATGGAGGAGCCCTCGCTGCAGTTCAAGGACGACTGGTGGGTGGTGGATCATTCCGAGGCCGGGGGACGATCGACCTGTCTGGCAGAGGTCGATCGGGTACGGTTGGACTAGTTTGGTTCGGGGGGACCTCCTGAGATCGAAGTTACGGGGGCAACTCACCAGTGTGTGACAGCGGGTTGCAAAACGGCTACGGTCGCCAACCAAAACGGTGGACTTGAGCGCGTCCACGCTATTACTTGGCTGGATGGGCAGCGCGTGGATTGTTGATGCGGTGGTGGTGGCCTGTTCGCTGGCGATCCTGGTAGTCACCGGATGGCGGCATCGGAGTCACGACCGCGATTCCTACTGGGTGGCCGGCCGATCTGGCGGCATCGGTCACATTGCGATCTCATTGGTGGCGACGATTTTCGGGGCGTCCTCAACTCTCGGTCTGATCGGTCTGGGGTATCAGAATGGTCTGACGGGGGCATGGTGGACGCTGATCGGGGCCTGTGCGCTGGTTCCATTTGGTCTGTTTCTGGCCGGCCGTATACGATCACTCAACGTGTATACACTGCCTGACATCCTCCGGCAGGCATACGGCGATAGTGCCAGTGTCCTGGCCGGGATAATGATCGCGGTTGCCTGGTGCGGAGTGATCGCGGCGCAAATGATCGCCGCCGGCCGTTTACTCAGCGCCGTGTTGCCGATTGACTTCCAGGTTGGATTGGCGGCGGTGGCTACCGTGTTTGTGGTGTATACGCTTCTTGGGGGGCAGCACTCGATACTGCGTACCGACCTCTGGCAGTTTGGGTTTTTTCTTGCCGCTGTGGCTCTGGCCTTCGTGTTTCTGTCAATTGTCGGTTTCGGTTCAAACACGTTTGTCGCCCAGGTGCCGTCGGCACACCTGCGATTTCCGGTTTCCAATTCATTTACCTGGTACGACCTGCTGGTGTTTTATCCGCTGGTTGTCGGGCTTCCGTACCTGGCGGGTCCCGACATGTATTCTCGGGTGCTGTGTGCGAAGGACAACAACTCGGCGCGGCGGGCGACGCTGATTGCCGCCGGGGTCGTGGCGCCGCTATCGCTGTGTCTGGCATTGCTCGGGGTGTTGGCGCGCGGAGTCTTTCCGGACCTGGTGCCGGACGCCGCCCTGCCGGAGATTGCCATGCGGACGGTGCCGATCGGGCTCAGGGGGATTGTGATCGCCGGGTTTCTGGGGGCGGTGATGTCCTCGGCCGACACCTGTCTGATGTCGGCATCGGTTATCCTGGCCCGCAACGTGGCAGCGCCGCTTGGAGGTCTGCCGGAGTCCCGGCAACTACTGTTGTCACGTATTGGTATCCCGGTCATAGGGCTGATCGCCTGGGGAATAGCCGTAGGCCAGCCCGGGATCATATCATCGCTGCTGTTGGGTTACACGGTGTTTGCGGGCGGAGTGGCACTTCCGGTGCTGGCCTCTTTCTGGCGGCGACGCCTGGGTGTTACGCGTCCGGCGGCCCTGACAGCGATTCTTCTGGGCGGAAGCACGGCAGTGCTGGGGAAACTTACGTCGGGAGAGGTGTGGGGCACCGTGCTGACCGACAGGGGAGTTGCGGGTTTGCGCTTTGTGCTCGGCCCGCATTATGCGGACATACTGCCCATACTGCTTTCGGCCGTGGCCTTGCTTCTTGTCGGGAGAATCACCGGAAGCAAACGTCGCCCCAATAGCTAGTCGAGGCGACGGTCTGCTGTGCATACTTAGAGTTTCTGCCTGATCCGGAGCGCTATTCACGATACCTGCGTCGGCTGCCTTTTCCCACCAGTTCATCCAGGAGGGTGCCGCGCTCATAGTCCGAGTCGATATTGTCGATGGACTGCAGCAGGCGATCCTCGATACTCCGGTTGCCCCGGTATTGACGGATAAGCTTCTGGAGGATTTCCCGTTTGTCATAGTCGGATGAGATTCGATCCACACAGGGGATGAGGTCCGCAAACAGCGTGTCACTGGGGTGATCGACGGCGAGCACCTCAAAGAGGACGCGCTTCTTGTCATAGTCCGACGACAGGGTGTTGAGCACCGTGAGATAGCGGCCACGCACTGCCGGACTGACCGCGGCACATTCGGCCCAGTCGACCAGCATTTCGGCCGACTCGTAGTCCGATGACAGTCGGTGAATGATGCCGAAGTAGGCATCAAGGGTTTGCTGGTCGGACTCGCACGACAGGTCCAGTTCAGAGAGGACGCGACGGGTTTCGTAGTCGCTGCTCAGATCGTCGGCAGCCCGCAGAACCGATATTTGCAGGGCCGGTTCATCGCGCCAGTCACGGGAACGATTGATAAGCAGTTCGGCCCGCTCGTAATCCGACGAAATATCCCTGGCCATCTCCAGGACCATGGCGGCTACCTCGGGATCGAGTTTGCGGCGGTCGCTGAAGGCATCGAGGGTGCGGCGTTTCTCGTAATCAGAGGAAATGTCCCGCAATGAAGTTACGTAGGCCTTTTGCAGCGCTTCCGACTCCTGTGCGTAAGACGCCAGGGAAATGAGCAACTCGGCCTTCTCATAGTCTGACTCAAGGTATTCGGTGGCATCCAGTATCGCCGCGACTGTCGGTGCGAAATTAGCTTGGGGAATATGGATTTCGCTGAGGGCACGGCGCATTTCGTAGTCGGAGTCGATGGATTGTACCGCTTCCACGTATTCCGTCGTCAGGTCGGGGTAGCGCTCGAGCAAATCAGAAGCCTCGATCAGTAACTCCGCCTTTTCGTAGTCCGAATCTATCAGGCGACCAAATGAAGCCAGCACGCGGCCGGTTTCCTCCTGGGAGAACTCTTCCTGCCGCAGGAGTTCCAGGAGGTAAAACTTGCGTACGTAGTCGCTGTCGATTCGGCGGACCTCAGTCAGAATACCGTTGGTACCCTTCTGTTTGTAGATGCGCCGAGCCCGCTGCGGGGCGGCCAGCGTGGTGTTTTGAAGCACGTCCAGGAGTGTGGTTTTGAGCCAATCCTGAGCTTCCCGGTCGAAGTTCTTCTGCTTGCGATCTTCGGTGTATTCGTATTGCGGCCGGCCGTTTGCATCCGGTGTAATATCGATTTCCCGGCTAACTCGTCCTCGCCGTTCGCCAATATACAGATAGGCATCATCGGACATGGCGGCGATGCCCTGGTCGTTCCGACATAAATCCACAGCCTCCATGAAGACGTTTGATTCCATGGTAACAAACCTTGGTATTCCTTTGGCAATTATGATATGCACGTTTCAATATGATGCCCAGTTCTGTGAGAATTTGAGACCATTGGGTGCTTGGTTGAAATGCCGGCGCCGCCGGGAGACCAGGCGGCAAAAAGGTAGTTTTACGTTTTATTTGCCTAATATGAGAACCGGCTTGCGATAAAAGATCGAACCTTCGCTGAAGAAACATTATCCATCGGAACGGGAACGACATGCAGGATTTCCTGAAAAATATCCTCAATTACTACGCTG
>JAHIVM010000253.1 GCA_018816665.1 Candidatus Zixiibacteriota bacterium | reverse complement strand
TTGACAGGGAGGTACATGGATACCCGAATTCAGTCAGAAAAGACCGAGCCTATAGATCACGACAGCCTGACTCGCGAACTCGCCGCATTTCAGCATCCCAGCCGCCTTAAGAGCAGTTGGCAGCTCGTCAACACACTGGTCCCCTATGTGGGCCTGTGGGCACTGGCTTATTATGCTCTCCAGTACTCGTTCTGGGCGGCCCTGCCGGTAATTCTCCTGAATGCCGGTTTTCTGGTCCGCATCTTCATCATTTTCCACGACTGCGGCCACGGGACGTTTTTCCGCTCCAAGAAGGCCAACCGGTTCTGGGGGGTGATTACCGGAGTATTGACCTTCACACCGTACTATTTCTGGACGGCTGCCCACGCCAAACATCATGCCACCTCGGGCAATCTGGATAAGCGCGGCAGCGGCGATGTCTGGTTGATGACGGTCGATGAATACCTCAAGGCCTCAAAATCCGAGAAATTCCGTTATCGCTTTTATCGCAATCCGTTCGTGATGTTCATCCTGGGGCCGCTGTATCTGGCCCTGGTGAGCCATCGTTTTCTGCGCCGTAAAGCGAAGCGCAAGGAACAGATTTCGATTCACGGCACCAATCTGGGTATTTTGATTGTAGCCGTGGCGGCCAGTTTCCTGATGGGCTGGAAGGACTATCTCATTATCCAGTCATTGATTGTGTTCCTGGGCCTGGTGGGCGGCGTGTGGCTGTTTTACGTGCAGCATCAGTTTGAGGGCGTGTATTGGTCCCGGGGCAAAGAATGGGATTTTGTGAAGGCCTCGCTTGAGGGCGGATCATTCTACCAGTTGCCGGCGGTATTGCGATGGTTCTCAGGAAACATCGGCTACCATCACGTACATCACCTGAACCCCCGGATTCCAAACTACCGTCTCCCCAAATGCCACAACCAGATACCGGTGCTGGCCGAGACCAACTCAGTGCGCCTGATTCCGAGTCTGAAGTCAATCACGTTTCGATTGTACGATGAAGAAGAGGGCAAGCTGGTAGGCTTTGGTGCGGTAAAACGTCGCCGCCGCAAAATGCAGGCCTCGGCAGCCTGATCGCGAGACAAGTACAGAAAATACAGCGGGCCGGAGTTGAGAAACTCCGGCCCCCTTTTGTACCTAGAATCACGGGGCTGGCTCACCCACGGCCGTTGGACGTCAGCCTAGAGACTGCCTCAACCGTAGATTGGCTTACACGATAACTTACACTCATGAGAGTGACCATCTGCGTTGCACCATGACGGGAATGGTGCGAGAGGATGACCTTGAGGTGTTGCAAGGGCTCCTCAGGGGAGAGATAGCCCAAAAACGCCAACACCGTCTTTTCGTCGATGCCCGGGCGGCGGTGTCGGACCTGTCACCAACCGCACGCTTCAATATGGTGTTATCACCCCAGACCATCCTTCCTCCCGGCGCCCGCATTCTCGTTCTTGTGGCACCCGATGCCATACCCCGATCTGATTTCCGGGAGACGGTAACCCTCAACCGCGGTATTCTGCTGAAGGTATTCTCGGACGAAACGGAGGGGCTGGCCTGGCTGTGCAAAACCTAGGGATATCCGCAGAATACAGTGTTCACCGTTCAACCGTCGCCAACACCCGGTCCTCGGCCTCGTAATTCGGCGCGGTGTAGTTATCGGGGGGATTGGCCAATTCCCATGCAATCGTGCGACTGATTCTCTCATCGATGTCCGTCTGCTCGGTGAATCCGAGTTCGTTGCGGATTCGCGTGGTATCGATATCCAGGTGATGTTCCCAGCGGGTATCATCCTTCAGGTGTTCCGGCAGTGAATCATCGGGAACAGTCACAATGCGTCCTGACCAGCCCATGGCCTTCGTGATCCTCTCAGTCAACTCATGCTCCGTGCAGGCGACCGGTTCCGCCACATTGTAGACGCGTCCGGCCGCCCGCTCATCGGTCACGGCCAGACAGATAGCGTGGGCACAATCATCCACAAACCCGCGAGTCGTACGCCAGACCGCCTGAGCCTCTCCCAGCAGGATAGCCGGTCGTCGGTCCTGCACCCGGCGGATAATCTCGTAGAGCCGATGGCGATAGTCACCCGGACCGTACACCATGGGCAGCCGCAAAACGGTCCCGGCTATTGACGAATCAGACAAAATCACGCGCTCGACCAGGATCTTGTCGTAATCGTACAGGGGGTCGGATTTTTCATCCACCATGTTCCGGTAGGGATACATCTTCTGCCGAAGCGGTGACTCCTCGCCGAGGCGATCGGTCACCACCGGTCCTGATTCCACACCGCGCAGAAGATCGTAATTGAAGTAGACATCGCAACTCGACGCCACGACCAGTCGACGAGCTATGCCGGAGGCGATGCTTACCAGGTCTCGCGCCTGTTGTTCCGTCAGCAGCATCATGTCAAGAATGATCTCCGGAGCGGCTTTCCTTATCTGCTTTTCGTGATCACGCAGATGATTGCGGTCGCCCAGAATCTCCTGTACGTCGGCAGAAACATCAGCCGGCGTCTGCCCCCGGTGAAACAGGGTGACCTGATGTCCGAGGGCCGTGAGTTCCTTCACCACCGACGGGCCCATGAAGCGGGTGCCGCCGATTATCAGCACGTTCATACGCAGGTATTCCCGATGTAGAGGTTTACGCCTCGCGGTAACTTGCCGTTTGGTACGGTGGTCCGGATCGATTTGTTGCGCTCGGCAGCGCTTGGGATTACCCGGATGGCGAGGTGAGCAGCAGTCCCCGGTTGAGCAGCCAGCGAAGTGATGATTGCATCCGATCGAAAGACACTTCCAGCCCCCAGATCGCATCGGGAGCGTATGTCTGAAGTGCGTGACAGGCATCGGCGACCGGCAGGGTCCCCTCGCCCAGGCCCAGGTGTTCATCGGCAGTCCCGTGATTATCGTGCAAGTGGACGTACCCGATGCGGTCTCCCAACTGCTCAATCCACTTGATCACATTCACTTTGCCATGGCAGTGGACATGTCCAATATCCAGACACACATCCAGCCGAGGATCATTTACCGCCTGAATGACTTCAATGAGGATCTCCGGGTCGTGCTCAAAGAGATTCTCGATATGGATGTGGCACGTCCGCGGCAAGCCTGAGAGAAACGTCTTCCAGAATTCAGTAGAGCGCTTGATCCAGTTGCCCGGTTTGCTGGTGCCCGGCAGATACCCGTGGTGGAGAATCAGATGTTCTATTCCCAACTTGCCCGCCGTCTCCACAGCCTGTTCGAAACGGGTCCGGGCAACCTCGCGAACCATGACATCAAACGAGCCAGGACACAAATCGCCAAAAGGACCATGAAAGGAACGTGAGTCTATGCCGGTGAGAGCTTCCCGGTGCAGGCTCAGGGCATTGCGTTCCCGATCAATGTATTCGGGATCATAAAATGACTGGACCTCAATGCCGAACCCGCCCGCGCGGCACAGCTCGGACGCGGCGGCGATTTTGCAGTCGTCACAGATGTGAAGTGCGGTCACAGCAAACCTCCACACGCTCGGTCTGGATTCACATGGATTAGGCAGACAGTACTGGCGTATAATAGCCTCCGGCGACAGACAACGCAATCGTTTCCGACCACCCGTCCCGATCGGTAACGGTACCACCGGCTCGGCGAAATCAGGCCGACTGCCTTTTCTTCAGGGCCTTCTCCGCCTTTTTTCTGGTGGCACTCCGGGGATTGTCCAGTTGCCGTCGCATGAAGGTCAGAAGGGCTTTTTTGTCCGTCACGAGGTCGAAAATACAATCAAAAGTCAGTACCGCCTGCCCCAGAGCGATATTCCTGCACTCCTCGGTCTTGTACACCGCCTTTTCGACCTTGAGAATCTCAGTCGCAACCCAGTCGGCAAGGTGCGGCCTGGCTGTCACGATTTTCGCTGCGCCCTTTATGGCATTGGCAGCAGCCATCAACGTCGGACCCGGGATCGGAGCGAGATACCGTTCTATAATGTCATCAATACGACCGTCGGTGTCGACTACAGCCAGGTGGCTGAGGACGAGGGTACCCTCTGCCTGCACGATCTTGTTTTCGTCTGCAAGCATGTCAATGAATATCTGCACGTGAGGATAGATGTCCTCGGGGTGTGTTTTGCTGTGTTCCAGCAGAACCCGGGCACACCCGTACTTGATAGCCGCAGGTTTGGCCGAAAGACCGTCAAGAACGACGCTCAGAGCGTTCGAGTCGCCGGCGATTTTGGCGGAGAGCATCGCGATATTCGCCCCCTTGCGACTGATTTGCTGCAGCAAATGAGTTTGTGACACAATCTCTCTCCTGCCCGAATACTTTTCTGGATTGGTGAAGTATGGACCGCTATTACAATATACGTCAGGTTCCGCGAATGAGCAACGGACGATTTTTCGATCAACGGAACGGGGCCGATCCCCCTCAGATGGTATCGGCCGTCCAGTAGTGGAACCCCAGTTCGCATGCCTTTGTCAGTCCGGCGTGAGAGCAGATGGAGGCCGATGTGCTGTGGTCGGCCAGAATGATCGTAGCCTCCAGGCCGTCTGCACGGACATCGGCCAGACGTCGCTCAAGCAACGCCGTGTATATCCCCCGACCCCGATAGTCTTCCAGCGTAGCCGCCCCACCCAGGAGAGCGACAGGCCGGTCGGGAAAGTACGTAGTGTAGGCACACGCCACGGGATCCCGTACACCATCGATACGAGCCAGATAGACCCTTGTCCTGAGCGTCTTCCCAGCCAGGCTGATCCATCGATGAAAATGCCGCGAGACTTCCAACGGAGCACCAAACCCAACTGCAAAAGTCTCTACAGCCGTTCCAGGATTATCGGAAGGCACTTCCACGATATCTACATCGGCCGCGATATCAACGGATAGTCTCAGATCTGTCAGATACATGCCGTCCATA
>JAHIVM010000252.1 GCA_018816665.1 Candidatus Zixiibacteriota bacterium | reverse complement strand
GGCCTCGGAACCCGACCTACATATTCAAGACGCTTGCTGTCTCAGGCTTTCTTCCTCGCTAAATCGACATATATTCTGAAACACATAAAAGCGATCAACACCAGCATCACCACGCCGCTGACCGCCAGGATGTCATCAAACACCCAATGGAATCCCGCGCCGCTCAGCCCCACGGCATGGATCAACACCGTGGCACCAAAGGCCAGGAGGACATATCGTTTGGTTTTCGCCTGCACGGATGTGAACAGGAAGACTGCCCCGAGAGCAAAAAACAACAGTGTCTGGCCGTTCACATGGGTGTGCGCCAGACCGAGATTTTTGCGCAGTCGGGTATCGGAGTCACGCGGTTCATCCGGGGTAGCAGCCTCTGAAGTGACAACCCCCGAACCGATATCTTCTGATTGCATGTACACGGGCAGGTTGTCCGGATGCAACGGGCCTTTTTCAACCGCATAAATCCAGATGGCCCACAAACAGACCAGCAGCATGAGGGTGGTGAACAGCCCGACAAAAAGTCGGCCCACTCCCGGCAGGGCGCTAATGTGATCAAGATCCTTCATAATCGAACCGGGCTTATGACCTACGCCTTTTCCTTGACCGTTTCGAGAATGCGACGAATCACTTCCAGGCTGTCAACACCATCGGCCTCAGCATTAAACGAGGTCACAATGCGGTGACGCAGCACCGGGTTGGCCGCAAAGCGAATGTCTTCCGGACCCGGAGTCGGGCGACCGTCGAGAATTGCCCGCGTTTTGGCCGCCAGCACCAAGTACTGCGAGGCGCGCGGTCCGGCACCCCAGTTGACCCAGTTGCGGACAAAATCGGGGGCGCCGTCTTCATGCGGTCGGGTGGCGCGGACCAGATCCACGGCGTACTTCACAATGTGATCGGACACGGGGACCCGTCGCACAAGCTGCTGGAAGGCCACTATTTCCGGGGCCGACAGGACTTTGTCGAGGGTGTGGGCGGAAACGGTGGTAGTAGACTTCACCACGCTCTGTTCTTCGGCCGAACTGGGATAGTCCACAAAAACGTTGAACATGAAACGGTCGAGCTGAGCTTCCGGCAGCGGATAGGTGCCTTCCTGCTCGATCGGGTTCTGTGTGGCCAGCACAAAAAACGGCTCATCGAGACGGTAGGTTTCGCCACCGGTAGTGACTTCGTGTTCCTGCATGGCCTGCAGCAGCGCCGCCTGTGTTTTGGGCGGCGTGCGGTTGATTTCATCGGCGAGGATGATATTGGCAAAGACGGGACCCTTGACAAAACGGAAACTGCGTTTGCCGCTGGAGTGATCGTCATCAATAATATCGGTCCCGGTGATATCCGAGGGCATCAGGTCCGGCGTAAACTGGATCCGACTGAACTGCAGATCCAGCACTCGGGCCAGCGTGGAGATCATCATGGTTTTCGCCAGGCCGGGGACTCCGACTAACAGGCAATGGCCCGATGAAAGCAGGCAAATCAGTAGCTGATCGATAACATTGTCCTGCCCCACAATGACTTTGGCGATTTCGGACTTAATGGTCTGGTAGGTTACGTGCAGGTTGTCAACAGCCTGAACATCAGATTTGGCCTCAGCGGCAGACATTAGCAATCCTCCGGTTGATTCTCAGCCTGGGTACACACATTCAAAACCCTTATACTGTCCAGGTGTTCCAAAGTTACGACTTATCTCGTTGTCGGGCATTGCGATATTGTCGCGGGGCGACAGGCTCACAGATTGCCTCAAAAAGCGGTCATCAGATTACCGCAGAAACTGCGCTGTAGCAGTCGCGCCAGCTGCTGACTAATCCATTGACAATTAGAGACATAGACGGGTTGTGACAACCAATCGGTTAGGCTCTTTACCTTAACCATAAATTAACTATCGGCTTAAGGATCGTCGGGAAATGTGGATAAAAGTTGCCGTTTTGTCCTGTGCGCCAGACGATACTAGCCTGAACAACAATGACTTACGCGAGTATCCACATTTTTGACTATTTGTCCACAGACCGGTAGAAAACCTCGGTCACTTGTTGTCGCCGTTTTTGGTGACTGCGACTGGTTTTTCCGTTTTTTGCGGGCCCAGGAAGCCCAGGTCCGGCGTTCCGCCCTTCATATTGCAGGCCCCACAAAAGACCGCCCCCTGCTCAATCACCAACGATTTGGTCATGAGATCGCCGTCCATTTCGCATTTCGCCTGCAATTCGATTTTTTCCCGGGTCTGCACATTGCCAATTACATGGCCGGCAACAATAGCGGTTTCGGACTCAATGTCCGCTTCGACCTTACCGGTTGCCCCTACTGTCACGCAATCGGAGCAAAGAATCTTCCCCTTGACGCTGCCGTCGACCCGAAGGGCGCCCTTGACATCGAGGGTACCGGTGATCACCGTGTCCTTACCAATGATGGTATTCATGAGTCCACTAACCTCTTGGTTGTTAGTTTTCTTGATCATGAGGATTATCCAATGGATTAATTGGTTTATCGTGAATTCTGACTTCGTAATGCAAATGCGGGGCGGTTGACTTGCCGCTGTTACCCGACAGCGCAATTCGTCCTCCCACCTGAACCTCCTGACCGTTGGTCACCAGGATGCGGTTATTGTGACCGTACACCGAGGTGACACTGTCATTGTGCCGCAGGATGACCACGTGACCGTACACCGAATCGTAGGCAATATGATCCACAACTCCCGACCCGGTCGCGAGCACCGGCGTGCCCACGGCGGCGGCGATATCAACGCCGGGATGGAAATGGTTCGTACTGTCAACCGTGAATTCCTGGGTCACAAAACCCTGTATCGGGAGCCCCACCGGCATGGTCCAGTCGCGCGTGAACGGGCGGTCGGTCACGGCTTCGGTCGGCTCCTCCAGGTCGGCGAACAACACGGAGTCATCGGGCAATTCCGGGAACTCGTACTCTATCCCGGCCATTTCCGTCATCCGTGTCACCAGTTCGCGGGCCTGTTTCAGATTGCCCTCGAGTATCTGTACTTTGTAGTAGTAACGTCGCAAATCATCATTCTCGGCGGTCACCCGTTCGGTGATCGCCGCCCGGGTGACCAGTTTGCCGTAAAATGAAAAAAACAGCACTATGCCGACCAGAATCGAGACAATCGATATGACCACCGTTTTCAGCACCCAGCGACGAACCCGCCAGCCGCTGCGCGGCTCGGTACCGTCGGGCACCAGCATAATGGTCACATACTTCGGTTCGGACATAGCCTACGCTTCCAGTCTCCGGAACAACTGCCACAAACGATCGAGATCGTCATCGCCGTAAAACTCAATTTCGATTTTGCCCGCCTTGAGCCCCGGTGTCACTTTTACCGAGGTACCGAGCAATCGTTTCAGATGCGATTCCATATCAACTATGATCGGGTTTTTTCGCTTGATCGTGAGTCGCCGCTTTTTTCGTCGCCCGCCCGTGGCCTGTTCGACCTGGCGAACGGACATGGTGCCGGAAACGATGCGATCGGCCATCTCCAGCATCTGGGCCTCCGACGGCAGCGCCAGGATTGCCCGGGCATGACCCTCGGTAAGGTGACCGTCGCGCAGCAGCTTTTTGATCGAATCCGGCAATGTGAGCAGGCGGACGTGATTCGCCACGGACGCCCGGCTTTTGCCGACCCGTCCGGCCATTTCGTTCTGAGTCAGACCACATTGGTCCATCAATCGACGATAGGCCTCGGCCAGTTCGAGCGGGTTGAGATCCTCGCGGTGGATGTTTTCCACCAGCGCCAGCTCCAGCATCCGGGTGTCATCAACCTCGTCGATCACCACCACCGGGACCTCGCTCAGCCCGGCCAGCGAGGCGGCTCGGAAGCGACGTTCCCCGGCGACAATAGTATACCCGGCGCCGTTTTTCCGCACCACCAGGGGCTGCATGACACCGTCGTGTTTCAGCGAGCCAGCCAGCTCCTGCAACTTCTCCTGATCGAATTCCCGTCGCGGCTGCATCGGGTTGGGAGCAATCCGGTCCAGCGCCATCAGGCGGTAACCGGTTTCCTCGGCTGTCGACCCGCCGGCGGTGGGTATCAGCGCGCTTAGACCTTTGCCAAGTACCTGTTTGCTCATCCTGCCATCACTTCCTTTGTCAGGGCCATGTAGTTTTCTGCGCCGGTGGAGAGAATGTCGTACAGGATGATCGGCTTCCCAAACGACGGTGCCTCGGAGAGGCGGACATTGCGCGAAATCACGGTCTGGTACACTTTGGAGTCAAAATGCTTGCGGACTTCCTCGGACACCTGCTTGGAGAGATTCAGACGACCGTCGTACATGGTCAGCAGTACCCCCTCTACCTCCAGCCCCGGATTGAGGCGCTGTTTGACCAGGCCGATAGTGTTCATCAGCTGCCCCAGACCTTCCAGGGCGTAGTATTCACATTGAATCGGTATGATTACGGAGTCTGCCGCCGTCAGCGTGTTGATTGTCAACAGTCCAAGCGACGGTGGGCAGTCTACTATAATGTAGTCGTAGTTGTTTCTGATTTCGCCGAGCGCTGTTTTGAGGCAGCTCTCCCGGGACATCATGTTCACCAGCTCTATTTCCGCGCCCACGAGAGACATGGATGAGGTCACCAGGCTCAGGAAAGGCAGATCGGTGGTTTTGATAGCCGACTGCACGGGCTGCTGACCAATCAGGACTTCATAGATCGACATCCCGTTGTTGTCACGATCAATCCCCATGCCGCTGGTTGAGTTAGCCTGGGGGTCCATATCTATAAGCAGGGTTCGCTGCTCGGCGGCGGCCAGGCAGGAACTCAGGTTTACGGCTGTTGTGGTCTTGCCGACACCGCCCTTTTGGTTGGCAATAGCAATGATCCGACTCACACAGTACTCCTTGTAGGTGGTACAGTCGACGGATGGATATTAGCTTATACCCGTTAGGTTTGCAATAAAAAAGAGGGGCCCGTTCAGGCTTTTTTCCGGTACACGGTAAAGCTTTTGACGGTATCGTCTTGGGGACAGCGAAAAGCGGTCGTGTGGGCGTCTGCGGCGGCGTGTGAGCGGGTGGTTTCGGAGTAATACACAAAAGCGCCGTCGGGGGCGAGGCAATCAAGAATGAGAGTCAGCAGGGACGGTGTGAGTTTGACCCATCGCAGCGTGATGAGGTCGAATGTCTGCTTCAGCTGGGTTTCCTCGAAAGCTTTGCGGAGGATTGTCGCACGGAGGCCCAGGTGACGGGTGATATACTCCAGGGCGGCGGCTTTGCGCTGGCGACGTTCCACCATCACACACTCGGGAGCATGCTTCCGAGACAGGAGCACCGGGATGGCCGGGAAGCCCGCCCCGGAGCCGATATCAAGGTAGGAGGTGAAGGCCGATGGGATCACACGCAGGGGGAGGAGGGATTCGGCGGCGATACGATCAAAGTCCGGCCGCGATGTTTCACGTGAAACAATGTTTACGCGCCGGTTCTCCTCCATAAGCACGGCATAGTAAGCATCGAGCTGTGCGACACTCACATACTCCGGGAGCAGTTGTGCGGGGTCCAGCAAAATAGGATCACTCATGAGGGATCATGCTCCCGCTGCCTTGTGCCGCTTGAGAAAAACCGACAACACGGCCACATCCCCCGGAGTCACACCCTCAATCCGGCCCGCCTGCCCCAGCGACCCCGGACGGAACCGCCGGAACTTCTCCCTCGCTTCCGTGCGAAGTCCCGGCACACCCTGGTAGGCAAAGCTCTCCGGGATAGTCTCAACCTCCAGACGGCGAAACTTGTCAATTTCCCGTTGCTGCTTTGTAATGTACCCCTCGTAACGGATACTGATGGCGGAACGCTTCAACACCTCGGCATTCTCCGAAAATGCACCGTCGTGCGCGGCCAGAATCGGCAGAATGTCGGTAAGTTCGATTCCCGGCTGCTTGAGCAGATCCGCCAGACTCACATTGTCGCTCTTCTGGAATCGTTCCCCCAGGCTCCCCAGCCCAGACACCGCAATACGGCTCCGTCGCAACAGCGCTATCTCGGCCGCGGTTTTGGCCCGCAGATCCTCAAACCCGGAATAATCGTCCGGTGAGATCAAGCCCAGCCGATAGCCGTGATGAGCCAGTCGATCCCGGGCATTGTCCTCGCGCAACGCCAGGCGATACTCAGCCCGCGATGTAAACATGCGGTAGGGCTCGGTGGTGGAGCGGGTGGTGAGATCATCCATCATGACCCCAATATATGCCTCGGAGCGATCCAGCACAAAAGCCGGCTCTCCGGCCAGGTACAGCGACGCGTTCGCTCCTGCCATAAGGCCCTGAGCGGCAGCTTCTTCATACCCTG
>JAHIVM010000251.1 GCA_018816665.1 Candidatus Zixiibacteriota bacterium | reverse complement strand
CAAGGTGAACCGACACCGTATTGAGGTCATACAGCCGGAAAAATACCGCCGAGAGAATGTGCTGGGCGGTATGGGTCTGCCGATGCTTGCGCCGTCGCGCGGGATCAACCGCTCCCGACACGTCGCCACCGGGCTCCCCCACCGGCGCAGCGGTAACATGCACTACTTCGTCGTTGTCGGTTTCCCGAACATCGGTAACGAGCACACCGTTTAACAGCCCGGTGTCGTGCATCTGGCCGCCTGATGTGGGATAAAAAGCGCTTCGATCCAGGATCGTCTGCCAGCCGTCGCCCTGCTTCACCGACGACACAATAACGGCCTCAAAGGTCAGAAGCGCAGGATCATCGTAGTACAAACGCTGCGTCATGCGTGGCTCCGCGCCGCTCTGGAAACTGATTGACTCGGCCGATCCGAAAGATTCATACACTTCCCTGTTACCGCTTCTCTACTGAGCGCCGGCAGACTTGTCGGCGAATGCTGCAACATGCCCTGCCCCCGCGAGACTCTCGAAAGTTCTACCTCTCGCCACCGCCAAAAGTCGACAGATTTATGGCGGTTCCCGGACCTGCTCACACGGCAGACTCGACCACGTGGTTCTCCAGGGTACCTATCCCCGCTACCCGCACCCGTATTGAATCTCCGGGTTTCATCGGAGCAATACCCGACGGCGTTCCGGTAGAAATAAGATCGCCCGGGTTCAGCGTCATTATCGATGAGATGTAGCTGATCAGGTATGGCAGATTGAAAATCATCAGCGATGTCCGGCCCGATTGCTTGACCTCATCGTTGTGGATTCCCTCCACCAGCGCATCCTGCCAATCCAACTCCGTGACGATCCACGGACCTACCGGGCAGAAGGTATCAAAACCCTTGGCCCGGGACCACTGGCCGTCCTTCTTCTGTAGATCGCGAGCCGTGACGTCATTGACACAGGTGAACCCAAAGACATAGTCCATGGCGTTGTCTTCGGGTACGTTCTTCGCGGTTTTGCCGATGACCACGCCCAGCTCGGCCTCGTAGTCAACTCGTTCGGACTGGTTGGTATGGACAATAGCCTCGCCCGGTCCGATAACCGAGGACGACGGCTTCAGAAAAATCAGGGGACGTTCCGGGGCCTCATCGGCCGAGTACGACGCCTGTACGTGGGCATGATAGTTGAGACCTATGCAGACTATCTTTGAGGGCTGAACGGGAGCCAGCAAGGTCACATCTGACAGGGCCACCTGCTCCTTGGCCGATACGCCTCCCAACCAGGGTGCGTCAGTCAAACGGGAAACCAGATCGTCATCGGACAGATGCCCCCAGAACTCAGTATCAGCAATGGGACCACGGTATCGGACATATTTCTCGCTCATGTGCTACCCTCATATCAGGTTAGGAATCTCACACTGAAGGGAATTAACCGCGCGGGGCACGTGTGGTCAAGAATTTATCCGATCTCAGACGTTCTTGAGCTTCCAGCGGCCGCGTTTGAAGAGATAAACCAGCACGATCGCTTTGGCAATCGACGTAATCGTCATGGTCCACCAGACGCCGTTGACCCCCCAGCCCAGATCAAAGGCCAGCCACCAGGCGAGCGGGATTCGGGCCAGCGACCCGGGGAGCAACACCAGCATGGGAGGCAAGGTATCCCCCGCCCCGGAAAAAGCCCCTTCGAGGATGATCTCGAAGGCCATGGCTGACTGCGATATACCCAGGATGATCAGGTAGTCCTCGGCTATCGCCAGAACGGTGGGATCATCGGTGAATATCGACGCTATCACCCGCGGAATGCCTATGAACAAGACTGACAGGACGAGCGTGACGGCAACGCCGAGACCGGCGGCCCCCCAGGCACACTTGGCGGCGCGATCAGGTCTCCTGGCACCCAGATTCTGGCCCACCATGGTCGACGCCGCCAGTGAAAAACCGTAGCAGGTCAGGTAGGAAATCGACTCCATGCGATTCCCCACGCCCATAGCGGCACCGGCTGCCTCGCCAAAACGATGGACATAATTGATGAGAAACCAGTACACGCCGACAAACACGAGATTCTGGCTGGCAATGGGCAGACCGATACGGGATATCTTGAGCATGCTGAGCCATTCCAGCGGGACCTGAAACAGACCGGTAACCCTGTAGCCAAGTCTACCCTTCAGCACGTAAACATAGATGACGGCCACGCCATACACATGGGCCACCGCCGTGGCCATGGCCGCTCCCGCCACACCCAGGGCCGGCACCGGACCATAACCAAAGATGAACAGCGGATCGAGCACCATATTGATCAGCACCACGGTGATGCCTACCTTCATGGGGGTACGCGTATCTCCGGAGGCCCGAAACGAAGCAAAGGCGGTTTCCGACAAAACCAGCGTCAGGCAGAAGATGAAGAAAATCCTAAGGTACGGTATGCCGTGGGCCAGCGTAACCTCCCCGGCACCCATCGATCGCAGAATCAGCGGTGTCAAAATGGACCCTGCCACAGTCACCACCAGCCCGACAATCGCGGCCAGCCAACAAGCCTGTCGTATGTAGTGAACGGCGCGTTCGATATTCTGAGCGCCGACATGCCGAGATACGAGAGCCGTGACCCCAATTCCAATCATCCCGGATACCGAGAAAAACGCCCAGATCGTGATCATCGATGTGGTGATGGCGTCCTGGGCCGAGGTGCCCAGTTTCCCGACCCAGTAGAAGTCGGTGACCGAAAGAGCGACTTCCATGAGCATGCCGGCCGTCACCGGCACTGCCAGGGCGATGATCGTTTTGACGATTGGTCCGGAGACCACGGCCTGCCGGTTCTTCAGATTCGTTGCTGCGCTGCTCATTGACCTCTTAGTCCTCGGTTGTGCCACCTGGCATAGAAATCAAGAGTACCATACCGTCACTGATGATTCAAGGGAAATCGCCTTGAGAAGACGCAGAATGTGATGGCCGGACGGCGGATCGTCCGGGCGGATGAATACTCGAACCGCAACCCGTCACCGGATCATGTAGGCAGCGGTGAGCGGCGACCCGGTTCCTCGCTCGAGGAGTTCCCGCCAATCATAGCGCAGGCCAAAACGAAACAGATTCTGAACGAGGAATGATCTGATGGTGGTGTTGTCAATCACGGTCCCGTATTCATCGTTGAGGTAACCCAATATTTGTGCCGCGGCCAGTCGGGCCTGGACAAGTTCCCGGGACAAAAAGGGACTGGTGATAAAGCGTGAGTCGGATGCCCAGGGAGCCAGTTCTACGTGCCGGGGCAGCCCGGTATAGTTCTCCATCGCTTCCCAATAGGTCTCGGAGAGATCCCGGTTGGGATTGTGGTAGGCATCATATTCAAACGCCATATTGGCCAGAAGCAGGCGCGTGCAGTACAGGTCGTACGCCTTCAGCATCTCACCGACCCGGGCGGTCTGGCCTGAGGGAACGTGGGCTACTGTCGTCAACCAGTCGGGACGATAACAGATGCGCTCAAACACCAGCCGAGTGGTTGCCGCCCAGCCGGAATCGCTCATTCGCGCGAAGACGGGCTCGCGTTCGGAAATGTAGGCGGCGTGGACCGCCACTCCGACAGCACCCAGCAGTTCGCTCATACCGACAAACCCGGAACGCAGATTGGCCACAATCCTGCAATCATTGGGAATGTCTATGTACACGGTAACGGCCAGCCCGGCACCGGTCGTATCCTCGAGCAGATGAAAGTAGATGGGAAGTTTGTCCAGGTTGAAACCCATGCCGAGCATGGTCTGCCGGACGAACTGCAGTTGTGAATCCACCGGAAAGTACGAGTCGACTTCCGGCGCCAGAGACAGCACCGACGAGTGCCAGTCCCAGGGTTCCAGGGGTGCGGAGGTCTCGGTCTGGAGACGACCGGTCACCTGCCGGAAAGGCTCAGCCGTGATGGAATCGAGGCGGTCAATCAGTCGGCGGTAGTCCTCGCCGTTTTCCGAATCGGCACTGGCACAAAGTGAAAAGTAGTCGTTGTATCCCAGTTTGCGAGCGACCTGATTGCGAGAACGGAACAACAGCGCAACAGCATCCTTCACACTTTCATCGGGGGAGTTCAGAGCCCGGTATGCGGATTCGCGCCGATCACGACTGCGGTCCAGCGTGGCAATCTCACGTACGATGCTTTCCTCGGTATGGAAACCCTCCAGAGGGACTTTACGGCCGTCATGGAGATCCACAAGCGATGAATACACGCGCTGGACGCGCGACTGATTGTCGACATAGTTTTTCAGCACCTGAGGATACAGAACGGCAAATCGTCGAGCATCGGAACCGGCAGCGATATCGGACTGGACACCGTGTAACAGCTTGAAGATATCCTCCTCGCCGAACGTGTACTGCACCAGATTCCTGAAGTAGCGCAGTGAATCTCCTCCCTGCCCGGTGAGACGCAGCCAGCGCTCCTGCCCGAGCCGCATCTCCAGCCAGCTCAGTTTGTGTTCCAGCGAATCAAGCACGGCGGTTGCCCTTTCCAGATCGCCCGCCGGGACCGATGTTGCCGCTGCGAGGCAGAATGCAAAAACAAGTAGCAGGGCGTATGATATCTTGCGCATAACTAGTGGTCCTTATCCTGGTCTAACAGAAACTCTAAAGCCATACGGTAGCCGGCCGATCCGAAACCGCTGATCTGCCCGATACACACACCGGCGGTCACCGAGAGACGTCTCCATTCCTCGCGACCGGCGATATTCGACAGGTGTACTTCGACCGCCCGAATCCCCACGCCGGCTATGGCATCGCGCAGCGCATAGCTGTAGTGACTATACGCACCCGGATTGATAATCATGGCATCGGCATCGGGTGCATTCTGCTGGATGAAGTCGATCAGGCCACCCTCGCTGTTGGATTGGAAGAACCGAAGCTCTATCCCGTGCGATTCAGCAAACTCCCCCAGTTCCCGGTTGATATGCTGAAGCGTGGTATGACCGTATACCTCGGGTTCGCGCTGTCCCAGCAGATTGAGGTTTGGGCCGTTAACGACCAGAACGACGGGCACGTTTCCCTCCGTGGCATTCGTAAACATCAAGCGCGCGCTCCAGCGCGCCTCTCGCCTGGGCATTCTCCATATCTTCAGAGATTATCGGCTTTCCGGGCCGATCAATCAAGACAAATCTCAGATTGCGTCCCCGACGCTTCTTGTCCAGCTTCATGGCCTGCAATACACGGGAGACATCGATTCGATACTTCGGTAGCCTGACGACCAGACTCTCAATCAGCTTGCGGTAGCGCTCTCGTGTGTCGCCTGCCTTCTCGGCGCGCGGCCTAAGGTTGAGAGCCGCCAGCAGCCCCAAAGTCACGGCTTCGCCATGCTGTAAGCGACCATAGCCGGCCGCAAGCTCAATCCCATGTCCGAAGGTGTGGCCGAAATTGAGAATCATGCGGCGGCCGCGCTCCAGTTCATCGGCGGCGACCACCTGCGCTTTGAACTCGGCGGTCATACGTACCAAAGCATCCAGGTATCGGAGATCTTTCAGATCATTGAGGTCAAGATACTTCTCCAGCCGGTCAAGCAACCGTCCCCCGGCCAGGCCCGCACATTTGGCAATTTCACCCAGTCCGCCGCGAAGATGCCGATCGGGCAACGTCTCCAGATAGTCGAGATTGCTCCACACGAATGCCGGCTGCCAGAAGGTCCCCACCAGGTTTTTGCCCCGGGCATGATTTACGCCGGTTTTGCCTTCGATAGCGGCATCTACCATGCCGAGCAACGTCGTTGGGACCGCGCCCCATGCGACGCCGCGCAGTATTGTCGAGGCGGCGTATCCTGCCAGATCAGTAGTGATCCCTCCCCCGCAGGCCAGCACGAAGTCATCGCGGCTGATCTCGTTCTCAAGGAAAAAGTCATGAATCCGGGTCACACTGCGTTGAGATTTGGAACGCTCAGTCGCACGAAACGTACCCACCGGGCATCGATAACCGACCCGCGTCAAGCGACGGACCAACTCACCTCCGTGCAGACGGTCAAACCGCTCGTCGATTATCACGAAGACCCGTCGGGTCCCGGCGTGCTTCGCCAGCAATCCAATCAGTCGATCGATATGACTGCGCCCCACAACCACCGGTTGCAGCCGTCGCAGTTTTGATTTGCTCCCACCGGACATTTACCTGTACCCCAGTTTTGTGTAGAGTTCCCGGGCTGTCTCCTGCGGTGACCGACTGGTTGTGGAACAGGTGATGGCAGCCTGACCGTATTGCGGTCGTCGCTTGCTGAGCAGGGTGCGGATGCGTTCCAGCGTCTCGTGCCTCGTCGCCACAGGCTTGGCGAGCGTGGAGGCCAACAAGGGACGATCTGTCAGTCGGCTTAACCGACGGTATATCTCAACAACGGCGCAGGACAGATACACCAGGGTGCCAGTGGCCGCCACGATCTCCCGGTTGACGGGCGACAACAGCGCCCCCCCGCCGAGCGCGACAACCAGATCGCCCCGGGCGGCTGCAACTACCTGCTGCAGAGTGCGGGCTTCAAGAGTGCGAAAGTACGATTCGCCCCTAGATGAAAATAGGTCCGTGATTGAGGCCCCCTGCAATCGAACAATCCTTGCATCGAGATCAACAAACTGACGTTTCATCAATCTGGCCAGAATGGGGCCGACCGACGACTTGCCGGACCCCGAAAACCCGGTAAGGAAAACATGATGATGTGCCGAGTTCGACGTTGCTGGCGTCATAAGAACAACCGTCAGTGACTGGTGCCGAAAACACGATCATAAATTGTATCATGGTCGACGGACTGGCCGGTCCAGATGTCAAACGACTGCAGCGCCTGCCCCACCAGCATGGCGGAACCATCAATACCTACTTTGCCTGCCGAGCGCGCCGCCGCCACGAGCTTATTGCCCTGATTGTAGTTCAGGTCATAGTATATCTTGACCCCCTTCCAGCGACTCACCGGCGGCAACAATGAACTGTCGGGGTCGTTCCATCCCCCCACCGGCGTGCAGTTCACGACCAGCGAACAGCGTTCGACCAGCGGTGTCATTGACCCCGACACAAGCTGGGTGGCAATGCTTGCCCGTTCCAGCGATCCTGAGAGGCTTCTCGCAAAAGTTGCCAATCTCTCGGCGTCCCTGCCCACCACCGAGAATTCACGCACCTCGAAATCGTGGTACAGGGCATACACGGCCGCCAGGGCGGCTCCGCCGCAGCCGAGAATCAACGCCGGTTTTTTCTTTATGCGGATGCGGTGTTCGCGAAGCGGCAGTGAAAACCCGGCCACGTCGGTATTATAGCCATACAGGTGGCTGCCATCCACGCCTATGCAGTTGGCTGCTCCCAGAACCTGGACGGCGGGTGTCACATCGTCTATGAATTCGATCACTGCCTGTTTGTACGGAATAGTGACCGAAAACCCGGAAAGCCCGTCGAGCACCTGCTGACGGATGCGTTGTCCGAGTTGCCGAGGAGTTACATCAAGGACCTCAAAGCTGCCCGTCAGTCCGGTGGCGTCGAAAACAGCCTTAAATACGTCAGGCGATTTCGAATACCAGGCCTGTTGTCCGATAAGCGCAAAGCGCAGAGGTTTCTTCATTGGCACACATGTTGTAATAGTTCGTAGAACCCGGGACAGGACACATCCACCACGCTGTCATCGTCGATGGTCGACGGTCCTACGGCCACCAGGGCCGCGACAGAAAAAGCCATCGCAATACGATGGTCACCGAAAACTGAAAAGTCGCCGCCGTTCAGTTCTTTTTTGCCTTCGATCGCAAGACCGTCATCCAGCAGGCCGCAGGAAATACCCATCTGAGTGAGATTGTGTGCGACGGCGGCCAGGCGGTCTGACTCTTTTACGCGCAACTCATCGGCATCACGAATAACTGTGGTTCCACCGGACACTGCGGCCAGTACGGCCACCAGAGGGATCTCATCAATCATGGCGGTGGTGGTCCCCCCCGATACTTTGCGTCCCTTGAGCGCCCCGCCGGTAACCGTCACGCTGGCCCGAGGTTCACCGCTGACCACTATCCTGTCGGCGATATCAACCTCGCAACCGATGTACTTCAGGTGATCCAGAAAAGCGGCCCGCGTGTGGTTGATCCCGACGTTTTCCACGGTGATGCTTTTTTTGCTGAGGGCGGCCAGCGCAAAAAAGAAGGCCGCCGTAGAGAAATCACCGGGGATATCCAGAGTGCCGCCGCCGACAATCGCTTTGGTCGGCAGCGAAATCTCCTTCTTGAACTTCTCCGGCATGACCAGCTTGGTCTTGCGAGGATCCCGGGGGTCCGAAATCCGCTCAGGCTTCACGGTCCGGCTCTCAATGGCACAGCCCAGTTCCCTAAGCATCAGTTCCGTGTGGTCCCGCGTGACAACGTCCTCGCGCACGATGACAGAGCAGCCGGCAGCCACACCGGCCAGCAGGAGCGATGACTTGACCTGGGCCGAGGCCACCGGCAGGCGGTACTCGTACGGCAGCAGTTTCCTGCCGTGAATGGTCAGGGGCAGGTGCCCATCGGTGGTGATCACCTCCGCCCCCATGTCGGAGAGTGGGTCGGCGATCCGTTTCATGGGGCGCGATGACAGCGATTCGTCACCGGCAATAAT
>JAHIVM010000250.1 GCA_018816665.1 Candidatus Zixiibacteriota bacterium | reverse complement strand
CTCTTAACGTTAATCCCTACGGTGTTCAGGCCGATGCCCTGTGGTCGCGTGGTCATGGCGAGGACAGCGGCTATGATTTGATCTGGTACTCGGCGGGGAAGATTACCGACTCCGGCTATCAGGTCGAGCTGGCGATACCGTTTTCCTCGCTGCGCTTCCCCGGCAAAAGCGAACAGACCTGGAAGGTGGAATTCTGGCGTCACCATTACCGGGCCAGCCACCACAATATCTCATGGGCGGCTTATGATCGAGACAATGACTGCTGGGCGTGCCAGTGGGGAACGGTTACCGGCATTCGCGATGTCAGCCCCGGGCGCGGCATAGAAATACTCCCGTCGGTGCTTGCTTACCAGTCCGGGTCGTTGGCCGGCAACGGTTCCCCGGAGAGTCCGTTTGACTTTGATAACGATGATCCCGACGGTCAGATGTCACTGAACGCCAAGTACTCGTTGTCATCGAGCGCCACCGTGGAGGCGACCTACAATCCGGATTTCAGCCAGGTGGAGGCCGATGCCGCTCAGATTGATGTCAATTCCAACTTCGCGCTGTTCTACTCGGAACGTCGACCATTTTTCCAGGAAGGCAGCGACCTGTTTAATACCTACTTCGATGCCGTCTACACGCGGACGATCAACGATCCGGAGTTTGCCGCCAAGTTTACCGGACGAGCACGACGTCTGAGCGCAGCCTACCTGGTGGCGTACGATGAAAACACTCCCTACACGCTGCCGTTTGAAGAGCGATCCAGCTATGTGCTGGGAGACAAAAGCGTATCAAACATCCTGCGCAGCAAGCTGACCTTCGGGAGCCAGTCATACGTTGGCATTATCGCCACCGACCGTCGGGTTACGGACGGCGACGGTGCCGGGACACTGGCCGGCCTGGATGGGCGTTTCCAACTCACCAAATCCTGGCAGCTTGGATGGCAGATGCTCGCCAGTAACACGGATGAGCCGAATGATACTGCCGGGACATCGCATCTTGACGGAATCGCTTTTGACGGCGGAAAGCACACGGCCATGTTCGACGGGGAGTCATACAGCGGTCACGGTCTGTACGGCATACTGTCGCGCAATGATCGTAACTCCGATGGTTCAATCTCCTATACTCAGCGCAGTGAAACGTTTCGCGCCGACAACGGCTATGAACCGAGGAACAATCAGCGGCGCGTGAATACATCGGGCGGCTACTGGTTCCGACGCGATGAAGGTCTACTGCAATACGTTCGACCGTCGTGGGAAGCCGGACGCGCCTGGAATATGGACGGTCTGAAGAAAGACGAATGGTTGCGGCTGAACCTGTCATGGCAATTGCGATCCGGCCAGGCGTACTTTCACACCCAGTACATGGTCAGCAGTGAGCATCTCGGCGGAATTGAGTTTAAGGGCATCAACAGTTTTCACATGTGCGCCAATGCCCGCAGTCTGGGCAACTTGCTGCACTACGGTGGTCATATCGAGTACGGCAAGCAGATTGCGCGACGGAATCTGTTGCTGGGACGTGAGACGACGGTTGGTTTGTGGCTGGACATTAGACCTATCGACCGTATCCTGATCGAGAACTGGTACGACTACTCGGTCAACAAAGAGCTTATCACGGATGCCACGCTGTTTGAGGGATACATCCTGCGTACCCGGTGGAGCGTCCAGATGACGCGGTGCCTGTCCCTTCGCATGGTGATGCAATACGACAACTTCAACCGGCGCTGGGATTTTGACCCGTTGGTAACCTACCGTCTGAACCCGTTCTCCGTGCTGTACCTGGGGTCGTCATATGACTACAATCGGTTTACCGGTATTGGTGACGACGGGCTCGGACAGAGTACCCGATTGGCCGACCGTCAGATCTTCCTGAAGATGCAGTATCTGTTCCAGATCTAGCTACAGACAGTTTCTGATAGCTAAACGGCCCGGAGACAGAAGTCACCGGGCCGTTTTGTGTTTCGTTATATTGGGCGTCTAATCAGAGGCGCAGTCCCGGAAGCAGTTGTGTACCGCGTTCACGGTAATATCCAGTTGTTCCGATCCATGAGCCCCGCTGACAAACCAGGCCTCGTAGCCCGACGGGGCTACAAACACATGGTGTTCCAGCAAGTGGTGGAAAAAACGCCCGTAGAATTCATGGTCGGCCCGCTGTGCGGAGGCAAAGTCGGTGACGGGTTCACTGCCGAAAAACAGGGTGAACAGACTCTCGACCTGGTTGATGGTGATGTCCCGACCGTGCTTCGCGGCCCTGTCCCGAATCTGGCCAATCAAATCATCGGCGTATTGCCTGAGGTGACGGTAGATGCCGGTATCGCCCAGTGCCTGCAGCGTAGCCACGCCGGCGGCTGTGGATAGCGGGTTTCCTGACAGGGTACCGGCCTGATACACGGCTCCCAGGGGAGCAAGTTGCTCCATCAAATCGCGTTTTCCTCCAACCGCCCCAACGGGCAGGCCGCCGCCGACTATTTTGCCCAGACATACTAAATCGGGGGTGATGCCGTACAGTTGCGCAGCTCCACCGGGAGCCACCCGAAAGCCGGTGATGACTTCGTCGAGAATCATCACGCTGCCGTGCTCTGATGTAAGTTTGCGAATTGCCTCCAGGAAACCGTCGCCCGGCGGCACCACGCCCATGTTGGCCGCCACCGGTTCGACAATGACCGCCGCAATGCTGCTGCCGTTTTGAGCGAACAGGTGTTCCAGGGCCGAGATGTCATTGTACGGCAGTGAGAGAGTGGTTTTGGAAATATCCGAGGGCACGCCGGCGCTGGCCGGCAGACCGCCGGTGGCCAGTCCTGAACCTGCTTTCACGAGGAAAAAGTCGGAATGGCCGTGATAACCGCCGTCGAACTTGACCACGAGCTGACGACCGGTTGCCCCTCGGGCAATGCGGGCGGCGGTCATGCAGGCCTCGGTGCCGGAACTGACCAGCCTGAGCCGCTCAATCCACGGCATACGATCACGAATCAACGAGGCCAGGGTGAGCTCCGTTCGGGTCGGGGCACCAAACGATGTTCCATTGGCGGCTGCCTTTTGCACGGCGTCCACCACGACAGCCGGCGCGTGGCCGAGGATCAACGGTCCCCATGACATGACGTAATCCACATAGCGGTTGCCATCAATATCGGACAACCACGGACCTGATCCCTTTTTCGCAATAAACGGCGAACCGCCCACAGACTTGAATGCCCGCACGGGGCTGTTAACGCCACCGGGAATCACGTCGCAGGATTGAGCGAACACTTCCCGCGATTGACTATGATTGAGACCGGCATTCTTTGACTTGTGCATGAGAGTTCTTTCTGCGGATTACTCGGCCAGCCAGCGGGCGGCATCGGCGGCATGATAGGTGATGATGATATCGGCGCCGGCCCGTTTGATCGAGGTGAGCACTTCGAGAGCCAGACGACGTTCCTCGGCGAGTCCCTGGGCGGCCTGCAGTTTCACCATGGAATACTCGCCGCTCACATTGTAGGCCGCCAACGGCATATTGCAGGCCGCGCGCACCTTCGCGATGATGTCCAGATACGGCAGAGCGGGTTTTACCATAACGATATCAGCGCCCTCGTCGATGTCGAGCAGAGTTTCGCGCACCGCCTCGCGGCCGTTGGCCGGGTCCATCTGGTAACCGCGACGGTCGCCGCTTTGTGGCGCCGAATCGGCCGCCTCCCGAAAGGGACCGTAAAAGGCCGAACAGAACTTGGCCGAGTACGCCATGATTGGCGTGTCCTGGAATCCGTCGGCATCAAGAGCCTTTCGAATCGCCGCCACGCGTCCGTCCATCATGTCCGACGGCGCCACCATATCTGCTCCGGCTTTCGCGTGTGAGACGGCCTGACGAGCCAGGAGTTCCAGAGTTGTATCGTTGTCTACCGTATCCTGTTTCAGAATACCGCAATGTCCGTGATCGGTGTATTCGCACAGGCAGACATCGGTGATAATTGCGACCCGATCGTTTTTGTCTTTAATCGCCCTAACTGCTTGCTGTACAACGCCGTCCGACTTGAGCGACGATGACCCGGAGGCGTCCTTGCGAGCCGGAATACCAAACAGCAGCACGGCCGGAACGCCGAGTTTGTACACCCGTTCCGCCTCGCGGGCGACCTCACTGACCGGGAATCGAAACACACCCGGCATGGCGTCGATAGGTTCCGCTTTCGTGGCGGTCTCACTGACAAACAGGGGATACACAAAGTCGGCCGGGTGGAGACGGGTTTCCTGCACCAGCGAGCGCAACGCCTCGCTTTTTCTCAGACGACGCATGCGGGTTTGCGGAAAGCTCATGAGTGATCCTCCGGATTCGCGGTCACATACCGCACAAGTTCGTCGATAAGGCCCGGGACAGAGTGAGTGGTGGCCTCAATGGCCACGGTCATACCGAGTGAACGAATGATGTCAGAAGTCGATGGTCCTATGGAGGCGAGCAAAGCGTTGCCGGTCAGCGATGAGACTTCATCGTCCGTCAACATCTCAACCAGTCCTTTAGCGGTTGAACCGCTGGTAAACATGATAATCTCCGGCGGGTGCTCAAAGAGCTTGCCGGCAAATCCCTCGGGCCATTGCGGATGATACGTGCGGTACACATTCTGGGGCAGGACGGTTGCCCCTGAGGCAACCAGGGCATCCTCGATAGTCTGATCGGCCAGGTTGCCGCGGACACGCACTACACTGGCGCCTTCGAGGTCCAACTCGGCGGTCATTTCCATTGCCAGGCTGGCCACCGTCGCTTTGAGCGGCACAAAGTCCGGGGTCAGGTGATAGTCAGCGAGTGCGCGCGAAGTCCCGGCGCCTATGGCGGCAATCCTGAAGTGGGCCAGCGATCGAATGTCGGCGTGGCGCTGCAGGTACTGCCGGGCAAAATAACGCACGCCGTTCTCGCTGGTGAATACGAGCCAGCGATTGTCGCCGGTGATCTTGCCGAAGGCATCCCACGCCGAGGTGTCGATCACTTCGTCGGTGGCAATGGTCGGGTAAGTGAGCACTTCGGCTCCCAGCCTGCGCAGCGATGCATACATGTCCTCGGCTTGATCGGCCGGCCGGAGCACCATGACCCGCTTACCAAGCAGAGGCATATTCATGAACCAGTCCATGTCCGGTTGAAGGGCGGCGACCTCGCCGATGATCGTTATGGCCGGGGCCTTGATGGCGAATTCTTTTGCCTTTGCGGGGAGCCCGGACAGAGGGGCGGTAATCGAACGCTGCGATGGAAACGTCCCGCGCTCAATCATGGCCGACGGTGTATCAGGCGACATGCCTTTGCCAATCAATGTTGATACGATATGCTCCAGTTCGCCTACGCCCATGTAAATGACCAGCGTGCCCTTATGTCCGCCGGCCATCCAGTCCCAGTCGACCGAGGACAGATCCTTGTCGCCGGCTTTGTGTCCGGTAGCAAACGTAACAAACGATGCAGCTTCGCGATCGGTACAGGGAATGCCCGCATAGGCGGGCGCCGCAATACCGGCGGTGATACCGGGTACGACCTCAAAGGGGATGTTATTGGCATGGAGAGTTCGGGCTTCTTCGCCGCCGCGGCCGAAAATAAACGGATCGCCGCCTTTAAGGCGCGCTACCGTTTTGCCCTCGCGGGCCAGCCGGACGAGCAATTCGTTAATCTGGTCCTGGGGGAGGGCGTGCTTGCCGGCACGTTTGCCAACGTAGTGGCGTTCCACGTGCGACGGTAACGATACGACCAGTTCCAGACCGATCAGGTTGTCATACACGACCGCGTCGGCTTCGCGAAGCAGGCGCAATGCACGCACGGTTATCAGTTCCGGGTCACCCGGTCCGGCGCCGATGAGATATACCGTGCCAATGTTCTGTGTCTTGGTGTCACCCATGGATCAAAGCCTTTGCGCCCTGCGTGAGCAGTTGATTCACCACCGTCTGTACCAACAGGTCATCGGAATCATCGAGCGTCGCCGTGTGCTTAGCAAATATGCTTACCGAGCCCTCACTGTCAAGCACGACCGCTTCCAGAGTGACGCCTGCTCCCGCAATACGGGCCAGACCGCCCACCGGCGTGGAACAGCCTGCCTCGAGTCTTTTCAACAGCAGGCGCTCTATTTCCAGGCACCGCCGCGAATCCTGATGATTGATGCCCGACACGATGTCGGCAACTGTCGTGTCATCCTGCCTGATCTGTACCGCCAGCGCCCCCTGGCCCGGAGCCGGCAGAAACCGATCGGTGTCCAGGATCTGGGTCACCCGGTTGTCCAGTCCCAGTCGCTTCAGTCCGGCCAGCGCCATGAGTACGGCATCGAACTCGCCGTTCGCCAGTTTGCGTAGGCGCGTTTCGACATTCCCGCGTATTGACCCCACGGTCACACCGGGGCGGGCGTTGAGTATTTGTGCTTTGCGACGGGGCGAACTGGTCCCTACTCGGGTACCGTCGCCGGCCGTCTCGACAGGGGAGTTGTCGCGCGATATCCAGACATCGGCATGAACCTCTCGCGGGGGAACGGCGCCCAGCGCGAGACCGCCGGTCATGACGGACGGCAGGTCTTTGGCACTGTGAACTGCCACGTCGATTTGATCGTCAATGAGAGCCTGTTCGATCTGCTTCGTGAACAGACCGGTGCCGCCTATAGACGACAGCGACGACCGGCGGTCTCGGTCACCGGTCGTCGTGATTGTCACCATTTCGATGGTCAGATCGGGATGCGTTCGACGAAGCAGAGCGGCGGTATATTCCGCTTGAGCGAGCGCCAGTTTGCTGCCCCGACTGCCTATTCGCAGTACGCTATCAGGCATTGGTTTCATCGGGAGCCCCCGGCTCCGACAGGTCGACTCTGCCTTCAAGGAT